>NZ_JBFRLK010000001.1:0-137611 GCF_041469805.1 Vibrio sp. 10N.286.48.C11
CAAAGTATGCTCCCGCCCTGGGAAAGGCTCAGTGCTAAATCCCTAAAAAACGATGACTTAGTTCTGATTATTATTGATTTCCCGACAATGAGTAAGCAATACATTGAGAAATACCAGGAGCTCAGAGATGACGTAGCAAGTGATGTCCATGAAGTGCTACTCAATACACCAGGCGATTTCCCGCACTCTGAAATGCTTAAATGGCAGTATCTTGTCGGCATTTTTTATACGTCGGACACCCTTGAAAAGCTCGTGGCCGGCTTTAACTGCATTTTGCAAGGCGAGATGTGGATGAGCAGAAAGCTGATCTATAAATACATCCGTTTTTATAGAGACAGACAATGCGCCAAAACCAGCCCTCATTACCTCAAGCTGACCAAACGCGAGCAGCAGATCATTAAGTTACTCGGTGATGGAGCATCTAACACTCAGATAGCAGATACCCTCTATGTCAGTGAGAATACGGTCAAAGCACACCTTCACAACACGTTTAAAAAAATCAAGGTGAAGAATCGCTTACAAGCTTTGATCTGGGTTAAGAACAACGTTGCGACAAATGAGTTTGTCCAATAGACCTAACTCTCTGCCCTCAACCATAAACAGTCAATGCAGTTAGAATGTAGAAATCCCAAATACAAAAAAGCCGTAGCATCTCTGCTACGGCTTTCTTTAATGTGGTCGGTGAAGAGGGATTCGAACCCCCGACCCTCTGGTCCCAAACCAGATGCGCTACCAAGCTGCGCTATTCACCGAGATATCTAACTGGCTCATTGCCTGTCGATGGAGCGTATAATACGGGTTCTGAATTTATCCGCAAGGGCTTTTTCTCATATTTATTGCGATTTTGAATCGTTCGAACAAAAGACATACAACAACGAGCATGATGTGACGAAAAACACACAGTTACCAACAAGTATTTAACTTATGAAACAGGATTGATCCAGATCAGTGAATTGATAATGCTTGTTAATACACTAAGCCATGTCATATAACTTTGAGGTATACACATGGACTTTTGGCTAGATCTCCTATTTGGTAATGCGGTGGGACTATCTTCAATGATAGTAATCTTCGGGGCTCTGGGTCTCATGATGTTTTATGGAGGCTTCTTCATATACAAAGTTATGACTGAAAAATCTCCTCACTAGAATCGCTCTGCCTAAATCATTTACTTTTAAGTATTCTTTTACTTTATAAGTAAATGTCAAAACGCTTTGCACCGGAGCAGACTTATTGTCTTCTCCGGTTTTTTCATTTTTAAACCTAACCTCAACTTAGGTATACTTACCCTATCCTTCTCCAACTTGAGATACACACTATGTCTCATGATGATGACTTAGATCTATTCCAAGAAATGATGGGCGATGTTAAACGTATCGACCATGACACCGCTGAACACCAGAAAGTACACCGAGTCACCGAATCTCACCTTGCTAAGCGTGAAGCCGCTATGTGGCTGTCTGACGACGAGAAAGACTACTTATCATTAGACTATTCGCCAATGATCAAGCCAGACGATGTTGTTGCTTATAAAAAAGACGGTGTACAAGAAGGCGTATACAAAAAGCTGCGCCTAGGAAAATACCCTATTCAAGCCAAGCTCGACCTTCATAGGAAAACACTGAAAGACGCACGTAACGAAGTGCTTTCATTTTTGCGTCAGTGTTTAAGAATGGATGTTCGTACCGTCATCATTGTTCATGGTAAGGGTGAGCGTTCGAATCCACCTGCAATGATGAAAAGCTACGTGGCAAATTGGCTAACACAAATCAACGACGTTCAATGTGTTCATTCTGCTCAGCAATTTCATGGTGGTACGGGCGCAGTCTACGTAATGCTCAGAAAGAGTAATGAGAAAAAGCTAGAGAACAGAGAGCGCCATCAAAAACGCACCAGTTAATAGGTTGAGATAGATAAATGGACTAGTAACGATTTTGCATCAAGATCGATATTTCGTGCCTAGACTCACACCAAGTGCTAAAATTACCTCAGTTAACGAATTTCAACTCAAAGCAACTATCCAAAGGTTGCTTTTTGTTTATCTACATTTCCGTTGTGAAACGCTAAGAGAATATCATGTCACAAGAATCCCAAGCTAAACGCCTTAATAAATACATCAGTGAAACTGGTTTTTGCTCACGCCGCGAAGCCGATAAACTGATTGATGCAGGCCGAGTTACTATTAACGGTAAGATCCCTGAAATGGGTACTAAAGTCTTGCCAGGTGATGATGTTGAGATCGACAATAAGCCTGTTCGCTCAAAAGAGAAGCCGATTTACATTGCTCTCAATAAACCAACAGGTATCACCTGTACGACTGAGCGTGATATTCCTGGCAACATCGTCGACTTTATTGGCCACCACAAGCGCATTTTCCCGATTGGTCGTCTAGATAAGCCTTCTGATGGCCTTATCTTCCTAACCAATGACGGCGACATCGTAAACAAGATCCTACGTGCAGGTAACAACCACGAGAAAGAATACGTGGTGCGTGTAGATAAGCCGATTACGACGGAATTCTTGAAGCAAATGGGCGCTGGCGTTCACATTCTCGATACAGTCACTTTGCCATGTAAAGTAGAGAAAGAGACTAAGTTCTCATTCCGAATTACGCTAACACAAGGCCTTAACCGCCAAATTCGCCGTATGTGTGAAGCGCTCGGTTATGAAGTATTTAAACTGCGTCGTGTTCGTATTATGAATATCTCACTAGACGGTATTCCTAACGGCAAATGGCGCTACCTGAGCGACGAAGAGATCACTGAAATTTTAGCGATGTGTGAAGGCTCAGTAAGTACGGAAGATGCGTCAAAAATGAACGCGAAAGGTCAACGCATTCGCAAAGCGACTGACGCGAAACTTTTTGATAGCCGTGAAGAGAACCAAGCTTCAACAGCGCGCCGTAATCAAAACGAGAACCGTACACGCACCTACCGCGGTAACAATGCGGATGAATTCCGTCATGCACCTAATTCAAAGCGTGGCCGCAATTCATCGAATGGTGAAAGCGGTGGTAATACCGAGAACTGGAAATCGAACTCTCGTTCAGAGCGTTCTAATTCAGATAGAAATCGTTCGGATCGCAATCGCACAGATCGCGATAATACCGATCGTAGAAGCGGGAAGCCGGCAAACCGCAGCCAAGATTCAAACAGACCGAACAAACCTGCACCAAAGCGTGTTGGTGGTACTTTAGGTCTGAAGAAGTAGTCTGAATCAGTAAGACGAGACTCTCGATATAAAAACGCCCGCTAGATTAGTCTAGCGGGCGTTTTTGTTTGTCATTCGATAGTTTTATCATCATGACAACAATCTATAAACATAGATCAGCAAACTGGCCGCGAGTCAGCAGTGTTAAGTCTTTTGGGTCTAATTCAATCTCTAGCCCACGCTTACCTGCACTCACACATATCGTTTCAAAACCTGTCGCACTGGAATGAACGAAGGTAGGTAGTGCTTTCTTCTGACCAAGCGGACTAATTCCCCCCACGACATAACCCGTGGTTTTCTGAGCAATATCTGGATCAGCCATCTCTGCTTTTTTGCCTTTCGCCGCTTTTGCTGCCAGCTTTAGGTTTAGCTTCTGGTCGACAGGAATAACGGCGACTGCCAAATCTTTCGCCACACCATTCAAGCAGAACAACAGCGTTTTGAATACACGTTTGGGATCTTGACCAAGCGCTTCAACGGCTTCTAAACCATAGTTCGTATTATTGGCATCATGATGGTACTGATGCACGCTATGAGCGATTTTCTTTTTCTTGGCGAGATTGATTGCTGGGGTCATAACAAATCCAAACGATAGATAAACAAAAAGCGACGCCGAGGCGTCGCTTTAGTTAAATTTATCATGGTGCTAGAGTCAATCTAATTTAGCACCTATTGATACAATTGCTTGGATTCAATTACTTGTAAACCATTTGGCCTGAAGGCGCGTACTTGTTCACGTCAACCGGGCTGTTTGCTTCTAGGTACTCTTTCAGTACTTCAGCATCAACAAAACCAGTATTTACGTAACCTGGGTGATCAGACAGTTTAGGGTAACCGTCACCACCAGCAGCGTTAAAACTTGGTACTGTGAAACGGTAAGTTTCGTCTAGACGAAGCTGTTTGCCACCGATGAATACATTCGATACTTCACCGTTCGCTACTGTCATAGAGATACCAGCAAACTGAGCGTAAGCACCAGAATCGATTGGTTTAGTCGCTACTACATTTAGGTAATCCAGAACTTCTTTACCCGTCATGTCTGTGTAAGTCAGGATGTTTGCAAAAGGCTGTACCTTCAGTACATCTTTGTAAGTAACATTACCGGCTTCAATTGAGTCACGAACGCCACCAGAGTTCATCACAGCGAAGTCTGCTTTTGCACGCTCCATGTGAGAAGTCGCAATCAAACGACCTAGGTTGGTCTGTTGGAAACGAACGACGTTACGATCGCCTTCAAGCTTGCCATTTGTCTCAGCGATTTGAACTTCTAGCTGTGCCTGACCTTGCTCTTGGAAAGGACGTAGGAATTCAAGTAGCTCTGGGTCTTGTGCGAT
This sequence comes from Vibrio sp. 10N.286.48.C11, assembly GCF_041469805.1. Taxonomy (NCBI): domain Bacteria; kingdom Pseudomonadati; phylum Pseudomonadota; class Gammaproteobacteria; order Vibrionales; family Vibrionaceae; genus Vibrio; species Vibrio sp. 10N.286.48.C11. The sequence continues at coordinate 4,545 of NZ_JBFRLK010000001.1, forward strand.
TTCATCTTGAATAAGAACACGTTGCTTCTTACCGTCGATCTTAACTTTCTTCTTAAGGTTAACTGGAATCAGGTCGTAGCTCACCATCTCTAGCTCGCCATTACGGAATTCGTAATCAGCACGACCTACGTACTTGCCCCACTCGTGAGCTTGAACGATGTAAGTACCGTTCTGTACGTCAGGCTTACACTCATCACCCGGCTTGAAGTTTTTCTTCGCAACGTTAGGGCCTTCCATACATACAGGCTCTTGAGAGTGACCACCAACGATCATGTCTAGATCGCCTTCGTTTAGGTAACGAGCAAGTGCGACATCACCCGGAGCATTAACACCACGTTGGCCATTTTCGTAGTGACCCATATGAGTCACAGCAAAGATTAGATCCGGTTTTTCTGTTTCTTTAAGTTCAGCGATTAGCTTCTTCGCTTCTTCTTTAGGATCACGGAAGTCGATGCCTGCGATAAATTCAGGGTTACCAATCTTTTGGGTATCTTCAGTTGTTAAACCAATAACCGCAATCTTGATGCCTTGCTTTTCGAACATCTCGTAAGCTTGGAACTTACGTTCACCTGTCGCTTTATCGTAGATGTTTGCAGATAGCATTGGGAAGTTAGCCCAGTCGATCTGCTTTTGTAATACGTCTAAAGAGTTATCAAACTCGTGGTTACCCAATGCCATGGCATCGTAACCAATTTTGTTCATACCTTTAAAATCAGGTTCTGCGTCCTGAAGGTCTGACTCTGGAACACCCGTGTTGATGTCACCGCCAGATAGAAGCAACACGCTACCGCCTTCTGCTTCAACTTCTGAACGAAGTTGGTCAACTAGCGTTTTACGTGCAGACATGCCGTATTCGCCATATTTATTCTGCCAGAAACGACCATGGTTATCGTTTGTGTGAAGAATCGTTAGCTTGTAAGTTTCGTCTTGGTTCCAATCATGAGCTGATTGAGACGCACACCCAGCTAGAGTAGCTAGAATTGCAGCACTTAGTGCTGTCTTTAGAATAAGGCGTTGCTTCATTGTCATACCTTTGAACTTTTTAGGGAATCCACTGCTTTTTATAATCTATTGCGACCCCTTTCCTGGAGTTCGAACAATAAGACTTCAACATGACTAATCTTAAATTAACATTCTAGATGTAACACGACGATTTCATATTTATGTCGAATTGGTCACGCATAGGTCAACAGTTAAGTGTAACAAAATTATGAGATTACACTCAAACTTCCCCTGCATCACAAGCAATCGTTTACTTACAAAGTGTGATGAATATCAGCAATTTACTGCAAACAGGACTGACCTCACACTCATATAAGAGTTTCTTAGGTAATAACCCGCCACGTTAACAACTCTTTAAATGAACGGTTTATGTTCGGCTGCTTTTACGAGATTAAAAAAAGCCCAATTCAGAGAACTGGGCTTTCTTAGATCAACTTTGTGAAATAACGTTTCCGTTACTTCACATCCATCTCAATTATTTAATATCAATATGCTCAAAGCCTTTGATAAGGTCATCAAGTGCTTTCATCTGCTTCAAGAACGGCTCTAGTTTGTCTAGAGGTAGCGCAGATGGGCCATCACAACGAGCTTGGTCTGGGTTTGGGTGAGCTTCAATGAACAGACCCGCAATACCCGTAGCAAGACCCGCTTTAGCAAGTTCAACCGTTTGCTCACGACGACCGCCAGATGCAGCACCTGATGGGTCACGCATTTGTAGAGAGTGCGTCACGTCGAAGATGATTGGGCTACCGTTTGAAGACTTCTTCATTACGCCAAAGCCAAGCATATCCACAACAAGGTTATCGTAACCCATGCAAGCGCCACGCTCACAAAGGATGATGTTGTCATTACCGCACTCAGCGAACTTATCAACGATGTTGCCAACTTGATTCGGGCTCATGAACTGAGGCTTCTTCACGTTGATTACTGCGCCAGTCTTAGCCATTGCTTCAACAAGATCAGTTTGACGAGCTAGGAATGCAGGTAGTTGGATTACATCAACCACATCCGCAACAGGCTGAGCTTGAGCTTCTGTGTGGATATCAGTAATGATCTTCACGCCGAAAGTATCTTTCAGCTCTTGGAAGATTTTGAGACCTTCTTCCATTCCTGGACCACGGTATGAATGAACTGAGCTGCGGTTCGCTTTATCAAAAGACGCCTTAAATACGTAAGGGATGCCCAGCTTCTCGGTTACTTTTACATAGTGCTCACAGATCTGCATAGCAAGATCACGAGATTCAAGAACGTTCATGCCTGCAAATAGCGTAAATGGCTTGTCGTTAGCAATTGGCATATCGCCAATGTGAACTGTTTTTTGTTCCATCATATTCTCTCTAAATAATTATTAATTAGTGAACGACCACTGTCTTTTCGTTCATGACGTTCACTTGAGATTTCAGTAACTCAGATGCCGGGTCATCTGGGCATTGGTCGATAAAGTATTGATAATCGGTTGCGGCTACTTGGTGACAGTCTAGCTGCTGATAGATAAAACCGCGGTCACGGATTTCATACGGATCATCCGGCACAAACGTTAACGCAAGATCGGTACACTTCAATGCAAGTGTATAACGCTCTTCTCGCAGCAGTGCACTCTTGAGCAGGGCTAACCACTTACCAATAATCGTTGGGTGGTCGGCGACTTCTAGGTGCTCAGGTTTCACCTTAGCGAGTGGGCCATCATGGCCAATTAGCCATGCTCGCAGCGTTTGTTCGCCAACGTACTCACCGTTATAAGGGTTAATGTAGGCCGCAGCTTGCCCGTACCAACTTACTTTAAGTAAGAATTGAGTCGGAAAAGAGACGCCCTCTACAGGAAAGCCTAGCTTGCGACCTAGAAAAAGAAAGATCGCCCCCAGACTCACTGGAATGCCTTTCTTTCTCTCAAGCACTTTATCGATGAACGCGTTTTCCGAAGAGAAATACGCATCTTTATCGCCAGCAAAGCCCCACTCATAAAAGAATAGTCGAATAAAAAATTCAAACTTCTGCTGTTCATCGGTTTCATTAACCAAAGCAAACTCGGCGTCTTTTAACAATCTCGCCAGCTCTTGCTCTGCCCAACTGTCTTGAGTTTCTGGGTTAATCGCTTTATTTAAGATCAATGCACCTTCAGCTAATTCTAGCTGGTCAAAGTCTTCATCAAAAAATTCGTACATAGATAGTTAACCGAAATAAGGAGATAATTAACCGAAAAATGTTGGTGTCTTGGTCATTGCGATTTTGCCTGCCATCGCTAACCAGCCAAGCGCACCAAAGAAAGAGAATACTCTCAGTAGCTTGTTTTTACCTAACTTAAGCGCAAAGAAACCTAATGCGATGTAAGCCATAACACAAGTTAGTTTTTCGGTTAACCATGGTGCTGCTGGTGTAAATGGAATAAAGCCAGTGATGAAAATCAAACCAATACCCGATAGCAATAGCAACGAGTCATTGATATGAGGGAAACGCTGCAAGAAAGGATGCTTAAGCTTAGGTGAGTTAGCCATCATAAGAGCGAAACGAATCGAGAGAAGTAGCGCACTTATAGCAATCGTTAATAGGTGAAAATGTTTTAGACCTTCGTACATGGTATTCCTTTATATTTTTATATGTGCTTTCGTTAACACGAGCCTCACAATACCCGTTAATGCTCTGTATTTCTGCGTTAATTCTCTGTATTTCCGCGTTAAGTGCATTATCGAGTTAAGTGTATTGTCGAGTTAAAGGTATCAATTTAGCAAGTTCATCATCCATTGCTCACAAGACGATTAACAATCACTAACTATGAACAGTAACGACCCAATGTCACTCGGTCATTACCACCGTAATCTTTCTCTGTGACAACATCGAGATAACCGAGCGCCTGCATAATCTCACGAACTGCCAAACCTTGGTCATAGCCGTGTTCAAATGCTAACCAACCTTCATTTTCCAAAAAGCCACGTGCGTTTTCAGAAATGTATCGAATATCTGCAAGCCCTTTCTCTTCAGCAACCAGTGCTGTGATCGGCTCAAAACGCACATCGCCTTGAGACAAATGAGGATCATTCTTCTCAATGTATGGCGGGTTAGAAACAATCAGAGAGAATTTCACAACGCCTTCAGAGCTCAAAGGCTCAAACCAACTACCATGCAAAAAAGTCGCATTGGTGATGTTGAGACGCTGTGCATTCTCTGTCGCAAGCTGCTGCGCTTCAGGGCGAAGATCAATACCCGTCACCTGTCGATTCGGCATCTCAGACGCCAATGCTAACGCGATAGCACCTGTACCTGTCCCTAAATCGAGAATCGCGCCTTGCTTGCCAAAGGTTTTATCCAACGCTACTTCAACCAAACGCTCGGTATCTGGGCGTGGGATTAATGTAGAAGGGGAAACTTTTAACGGCAGTGACCAAAACTCACGCTCACCGATAATGTAAGCCACAGGCTCACCGGTTAAGCGACGTTTTAGAAGGGCATTGAATTCAGACTCTTGCTCAGAGGTGAGATGCTTCTCAGGCCAAGTCAGTAGGTAAGATCTTGGTTTATCTAAGGCGTGACAAAGCAGTACCGCGGCATCAATAGAGGGTGATGTGTTATCACCCTCTTGAAGCTTTACGATTGCTGCTTTTAAAGCACTTTCAACCGTATATGCTGACTGCATACTGGTTAGTTGTTCTCTGCAAGTGCAGCAAGCTGATCGGCTTGGTGCTCTTGAAGTACAGGATCAAGCAAGCTTTGCATGTCACCTTCAAGTACTTCGTTAAGACGGTAAATTGTAAGGTTGATACGGTGATCCGAAACACGGCCTTGTGGGTAGTTGTACGTACGAATACGGTCACTACGGTCACCCGAACCTAGTAGATTACGACGTGTATCAGAAACCGCTGCCGCGCGGCGCTCTTCTTCTGCTTGAACAATACGAGCAGCAAGAACAGCCATCGCTTTCGCTTTGTTTTTATGCTGAGAACGCTCGTCCTGACACTCTACTACTGTACCCGTTGGTAAGTGAGTAATACGGATTGCTGAATCCGTGGTGTTAACGTGCTGACCACCCGCGCCTGATGCACGGAAAGTATCAATTTTAAGGTCGCCCGCTTTGATTTCTGGAAGATCCGCTTCTGGGATCTCAGGCATAACCGCAACCGTACATGCTGACGTGTGAACACGGCCTTGAGATTCGGTTTCAGGTACACGTTGTACACGGTGACCGCCTGACTCAAACTTCATGGTGCCGTAAACAGCGTCGCCACTAACCTTAGCGATCATCTCTTTGTAGCCGCCTTGCTCAGAAGCATTGCTGCTCATGATTTCAACACGCCAACCTTTCTTCTCAGCAAACTTAGAGTACATACGGAACAGGTTGCCCGCGAAGATACCTGCTTCATCACCACCCGCACCTGCGCGGATTTCTAGGAAACAGTTACGCTCATCGTTTGGATCTTTTGGAATCAGAAGGATCTGTAGCTCATCAGTCAGACGCTCAATTGCTGCTTTCGCATCTTTGATTTCATCTTGAGCCATTTCACGCATTTCTGCGTCGTCTTCGTTTGCCATCTCTTCAGCAGCTTCTAGATCTTCTTTCGCTTGCTGGTATGACTGGAAGCAAGCTGTCACTTCTTCAAGTTGAGAGTATTCTTTCGAAAGTGCACGGAATTTGTCTTGATTCCCGATTACATCTGGATCACCAAGTAGATGTTGAACTTCTTCATAGCGTTCAACAAGTGTTTCAAGCTTTACTAGAATCGAGGCTTTCATAATGTCTTATCTTGTTGGAGGTCTAATATTATTGAGGGTTTTCTAAGCCCAAACTCTGTCTAATGACCATTAATTTTGCAGGTTCTCCTTGCTCAGCTGCACTTTGAAGTGCGCGCGTTGGAGCATGGATCAATTTGTTTGTGAGCTTATTGCTGAGCTCGAGTAAAACTTTTTCAGGGTCACCGCCAGCGGCAAGCGATTGTAAACTTTTACTTAATAATTCTTCGCGGATTTCGTTAGCCGATTTACGGTAATCTCGAATACTGTCTACCGCTTGTAAAGAGCGCATCCAACTCATGAACGCGGCACTTTCTTCACTGACGATCGCTTCAGCTTGAATCGCTTCAACTTTACGTTGTTCGATATTGCCATCAACAATCGACTGCAAATCATCAACCGAATAAAGGTAGGCATCATTTAGATCACCAACCTGCGATTCCACATCACGTGGAACGGCAATATCAACCAATAACATCGGCTGATGCTTTCTTGTTTTTAGAGCAGTCTCAACCATACCCTTACCGATAATAGGCAATGGACTTGCGGTTGAGCTAATTACGATGTCCGCTCGATGAAGATGATCAGGGATCTCATTCAAGCTGATCACTTCAGCACCAAATTCTTCTGCTAGCCCTAGAGCACGTTCTCGAGTTCGGTTCGCCACAATCATTTTTGTACAGCCATTCGCCGAAAGGTGCTTAGCCACCAGCTCAATGGTTTCACCCGCACCAACCAGTAACACGGTTGAATCTGCGATGGATTCAAAAATATGCTTGGCTAAGGTACAGGCTGCGTAAGCTACAGAAACCGCGCTTCCGCCGATTTCAGTTTCAGTTCGAACACGCTTCGCAACAGAAAATGATTTCTGGAATAGTTTTTCCATTGAAGCATCAACGGATTTGTTCTCTCGCGAGTCCGTATACGCTTGCTTCACCTGACCTAAGATCTGCGGTTCACCCAAGACTAAAGAGTCCAAACCACAAGCAACGCGCATTAAGTGTTTAATCGCCGCCTGCTCTTCATGGATATAAAGGCTTGGCTTTAGCTCTTCTGGGCTAACTTGATGGAAAACCGACAACCAATCGATGAGTTTGTTTTTAGCCACGCCTTTAACGTCGCAATACACTTCAGTTCGATTACAGGTAGAAAGTATGACACTTCCATTCACGTGTGCATTTGCGTTAAGTTGCTTGAGTGCCTCAGATAATTTATCTGGACCAAAAGCGACTTTTTCTCGCAATTCAACCGACGCTGTATTGTGATTGATACCTACGGCAAGCAAAGACATGTATCAGAAGTTCTCGATCAGGGAATGGAAACAAGGGGCGAATTTTACTTGATGCATGGCTCTATTTAAAGAGCAAGCGGGATTTGTTTTCCTGAGTTCGTGAATTCAATGCTATAGTTGAAGCGTTTTTTAGATAAATTTGAACAAGTTGTGAGCAAACATGAGCAAGCTTCTCAAAATCGCGTCTCTTATTTTTATGGCCATAACTATGGTGGGTTGCTCGTCTATCCCAGAACAACCAACCAGCGTTGAATGGCAAAGTCATCAAGATCGGCTTTTACAGATAGACAACTATCAAGCCTCAGGCAAGCTCGCTTACATTTCCCCAGAGCAACGTCAAAGCCTAAATTTCATTTGGAAACATTCACCAAATCAAAGTCAATTAAGGCTCACTACTTTTCTCGGTCAAACTGCACTGAACCTAACCATAGATCCATCGGGTGCAAAAGTCGTGACCTATGGCGATCAAGTATTTACTCATGCGAGCGCTTCAGTCTTGGTTGAGCAGCTGACAGGTTTACAGATCCCTATTGATCACCTGCCACAATGGTTCCTTGGCATTCCAGACCAAGCCGATAGCTACCAATTGAACACGACCAACACGCTTGAATCTCTCACCAAACAAGTCAGCAACCAATTATGGACACTGAGTTTTGCTAACTATCGCAATACAGAGATGCCGAATAAGCAACTATCGGGTGAAGACAACACTAAGGTAGAGATAATCCCACTCCCTACTCGATTGTCATTCAAGCAAGACAATAACAAAATCAACATTGTAGTTTCGAAGTGGACACTGAAAAGATGATAACAACGCCAACCCATTGGCCTTCTCCGGCTAAACTGAATTTATTTCTCTATATCACTGGTCGACGTGACAATGGCTATCACGAACTTCAAACTTTATTTCAGTTTGTCGATTTTGGTGATGAACTGACGGTTACCGCAAACTCAGAAACTAGCTCGATAACAATCACACCAGAAATCCCTGGGGTAGCACTTGAAGACAACCTGATCTGGAAAGCCGCTACTGCGCTACAGCAATATACCTCAACCTGTTTCGGTGCCGATATTGAACTCAAGAAAGTACTGCCTATGGGTGGCGGTATTGGCGGAGGCTCTTCAAATGCAGCAACCGTGTTGGTCGCTCTGAATTATTTATGGCAACTCAACCTGTCAGACGATCAACTCGCCGAGATCGGTTTGAAGCTTGGTGCTGACGTTCCTGTCTTCGTTCGAGGCCACGCCGCCTTTGCTGAAGGGGTTGGAGAACAATTGTCACCAGCTAATCCGGATGAAAAATGGTATCTAGTCGCCAAACCTCAAGTGAGCATAGCAACTGCAGACATATTCAAACATTCAGAATTAACTCGAAATACGCCAAAGCGAGCGCTAGCAACGCTTCTAGAGCAAGAATACGTAAACGATTGCGAAAAAATTGTGCGAATGCTGTACCCAGAGGTTGATAAGCAACTTTCATGGCTGCTACAATACGCGCCGTCGAGATTGACTGGTACAGGTTCGTGCGTTTTTGCTGAATTTAACAGCAAAAAAGAAGCCGAATTGGTGCGAGAACAACTGCCTGACACAGTTTCCGCTTTCGTAGCGAAAGGAAGAAACATTTCTCCTTTAAAAGAAACTCTGGCTGAATACCAATCAGCCCACCCACAATCTATTTAAAACTGGACGCAACCCGAGGTTTCCACCGTGCCTGATATGAAGCTATTTGCTGGTAACGCAACACCTGAACTAGCCCAACGTATTGCTGATCGTCTATACATCTCTCTTGGCGATGCTACTGTAGACCGTTTTTCTGATGGCGAAGTCGCTGTTCAAATCAATGAAAACGTTCGTGGTAGCGATGTATTCCTGATTCAATCAACTTGTGCACCAACCAATGACAACCTTATGGAATTGGTGGTAATGATTGACGCAATGCGCCGTGCTTCTGCTGGCCGTATTACTGCTGTAATCCCTTACTTCGGTTATGCCCGTCAAGATCGTCGTGTACGTTCTGCTCGTGTGCCAATTACTGCAAAAGTTGTTGCAGACTTCCTTTCTAACGTTGGCGTTGACCGCGTTCTTACTATCGACCTACACGCAGAGCAAATCCAAGGCTTCTTCGATGTACCTGTTGATAACATCTTCGGCACTCCAGTTCTTCTAGAAGACATGGCTAACCGTGGCCTAGAAAACCCAGTAGTGGTTTCTCCAGACCTTGGTGGTGTTGTACGTGCTCGTGCAACGGCTAAAGCGCTAGGTGATGTTGACATCGCTATCGTTGATAAGCGTCGTCCACGTGCTAACGTTTCTGAAGTAATGAACCTAATCGGTGATGTTGAAGGTCGTGACTGTGTTATCGTTGATGACATGATCGATACGGGTGGCACACTATGTAAAGCAGCTGAAGCGCTTAAAGAGCGCGGTGCTAAGCGTGTATTCGCTTACGCAACTCACGCTGTTTTCTCTGGTACTGCTGCGAACAACATCAAGAACTCTGTTCTAGACCAAGTTATCGTAACGGATTCTATCTCTCTATCTCCAGAGATGGCTGCGACGGGTAAAGTGACAACACTTAGCCTTTCTCGCATGCTTGCTGAAGCGATTCGTCGTATCAGCAACGAAGAATCAATCTCAGCGATGTTCAACTAATCAAAGCCCAATAGCTTTTTTTACAAAAGCTTGGTTTTAGAAACACGCGAGAGAAAGATATTAAGCACTTCAGTCAATGAAGTGCTTTTTTTATGTCTGAGTAATATTGCACTGCTAGTTATCACAAACAGGAATAATCGCGCAGCTATCAGCTAGCTCGCACCTTTTTCATAAACTGTGATATCATACGGCGCTTTTTGAAATCCCAAGAGAGATCCATACCTTGAGCCAACAAATAAAACTTCTCGTTGGACTGGCTAATCCAGGTCCAGAATACGCCAAAACTCGCCACAACGCGGGCGCTTGGGTAGTTGAAGAATTAGCGCGTGTACATAACGTGACACTAAAGAACGAACCAAAGTTCTTTGGTCTAACGGGTCGTATCATGGTTCACGGTGAAGATCTTCGTTTGCTGATCCCAACGACTTTTATGAACTTGTCAGGCAAAGCAGTTGCAGCCTTAGCAAAGTTCTACCAAATTAAACCAGAAGAGATCATGGTCGCTCACGATGAGTTAGATCTGCCTCCTGGTATTGGAAAGTTTAAAAAAGGTGGTGGTCATGGCGGACATAATGGTCTGAAAGACATCATCAGCAAGCAGGGTAACAATAAAGAATTCTATCGTCTTAGATTAGGCATCGGCCATCCAGGACACAAAGATAAAGTTGCAGGTTATGTATTAGGCAAAGCTCCTCAAAAAGAGCAAGAGTGTATCGAGGCCGTCGTTGACGAATCGGTTCGCAGCCTAGACATCTTATTAAAAGATGGCCTACCAAAAGCACAAAATCGCTTACATACGTTCAAAGCAGAATAAGGTTTATATCATGGGTTTTAAATGTGGCATCGTTGGTCTACCAAACGTTGGTAAGTCAACTCTGTTTAACGCACTGACTAAAGCAGGCATCGAAGCAGCAAACTTTCCATTTTGTACGATCGAACCAAACACAGGTATCGTTCCGGTTCCAGATCTACGCTTAGATGCATTAGCAAAAATTGTTAATCCACAGAAGATCCTTCCAACGACAATGGAATTCGTAGATATCGCGGGCCTAGTTGCTGGCGCATCTAAAGGTGAAGGTCTTGGTAACAAATTCCTAGCTAACATCCGTGAAACTGACGCTATCGGTCACGTTGTACGCTGCTTTGAAAATGAAAACATTGTTCACGTTGCTGGCAAAGTATCTCCAATTGAAGATATCGAAGTGATCAACCTAGAACTTGCACTGGCTGACTTAGACAGCTGTGAGCGTGCAATTCAACGTAACGCGAAGAAAGCGAAAGGCGGCGACAAAGACGCTAAATTCGAAATCACTGTACTAGAAAAGCTACTTCCAGTTCTAACTGAAGGTGGTATGGCACGTACTGTTGAACTTGGCAAAGAAGAAGCGGCAGCAATCGGCTACCTAAACTTCCTAACGCTTAAGCCAACAATGTACATCGCAAACGTTGCAGAAGATGGTTTTGAAAATAACCCATACCTAGACGCTGTTCGTGAATACGCAGAAAACGAAAACAACGTTGTTGTTGCTGTTTGTGCAGCAATCGAATCAGAGCTTTCTGAGCTTGATGACGAAGATCGCGAAGAGTTCCTTGCGGATATGGGTATCGAAGAACCAGGTCTTAACCGAGTGATCCGCTCTGGTTACGAACTACTGACTCTTCAGACTTACTTCACAGCTGGTGTTAAAGAAGTTCGAGCTTGGACAATCCCTGTAGGTGCAACTGCGCCACAAGCAGCGGGTAAGATCCACACAGACTTCGAGAAAGGTTTCATCCGTGCTGAAGTTGTTGGATTCGATCACTTCATCGAATTTAACGGTGAGAGCGGTGCGAAAGACGCAGGTAAATGGCGCCTTGAAGGTAAAGAATACATCGTTAAAGATGGTGACGTTGTTCACTTCCGCTTCAATGTATAATTCTGATTAAACATCTAGAAAAAAGGCCAGTGAATTCACTGGCCTTTTTGTTTTTCCCCTTTCTAAATTGTCCCTCACCAGAAACTTAACTTCCTATATATATCGCCTTTTAGACCTGTTTTTTGTCGACAAATACGCCTCTTTGCCTAAAAAGAAACCGAACAGATGTTTATTCGCGATTTATTCAAAAAAAAAGTTGACGGGTTTCACTCAACTCCGCATAATGCGCCCCGTTCACAGCGAAGCGGCAACGTTTCGAAATGAGCAACAATATGGAAATGGCTACTTAGCTCAGTTGGTTAGAGCACATCACTCATAATGATGGGGTCGCAGGTTCAAATCCCGCAGTAGCCACCATTTCCTAAGCACTCTATTTGATATTAAAGTTTGTCTTTAGTAACAAAGAGTTTTTAGGAAATAACGCGGTCGTGGCGGAATTGGTAGACGCACCAGATTTAGGTTCTGGCGCCGAGAGGTGTGAGAGTTCAAGTCTCTCCGACCGCACCATATTGAGATATCTTAATTGATATCATTGTTGGGCTATCGCCAAGCGGTAAGGCACCGGCTTTTGATGCCGGCATTCCCTGGTTCGAATCCAGGTAGCCCAGCCACAATTTAAAGTGTAATTATCTTTAAAAAGATAATGGCATTGAAAGCAAGATTATATTATATTGTCTCGCTCTCAGATGGCTACTTAGCTCAGTTGGTTAGAGCACATCACTCATAATGATGGGGTCGCAGGTTCAAATCCCGCAGTAGCCACCATTCTTTCTTCGAGAAAGAAAAGACAACGTTGTATTGAATCACCAATATTCAGTATGACTATAAAGATTTGCTGCGGTCGTGGCGGAATTGGTAGACGCACCAGATTTAGGTTCTGGCGCCGAGAGGTGTGAGAGTTCAAGTCTCTCCGACCGCACCATTATTTAGAATGTGTTTCTTTCATTAGATGACCATTCATTGTTGGGCTATCGCCAAGCGGTAAGGCACCGGCTTTTGATGCCGGCATTCCCTGGTTCGAATCCAGGTAGCCCAGCCACATTACAACGTTATATTGAATCACCAATATTCAGTATGACTACAAAGATTTGCTGCGGTCGTGGCGGAATTGGTAGACGCACCAGATTTAGGTTCTGGCGCCGAGAGGTGTGAGAGTTCAAGTCTCTCCGACCGCACCATCATTAAATAGAACCCAGCTTTTTAGCTGGGTTTTGTTTTATCTGGAATATGCAAATCTGCTAGCCAAGTCACCAAGTATTCTCTTCTATAACCTCACTTTTAATACGATTTTATAAGACAATGTCAGCTCCATTTTCTAATTGAGTATGACTAGCCTATGAAACCCCTCCCCTTAACGATCGGTTGCTACACAGATACACCAAGTAAAAGCCGAGGTGTTTATCAAACTCAGTTAGATCTAGAAACAGGAAAACTATTACCTCTAGAGCTGATCATCAAATGTACTAACCCCTCTTTTATTACTGTAACAAAGACTGGGATCTATACTGCATCGGAAGTGGACCAGCAAAAACAGCCCCAGCTCATTCATATACCTAATGTTGATTCACAGCTAACACACAATACAAGCCTCATCTCGGGAGATCACCCTTGTCACGTCGCGATAGATCCACACAATAAGTTTGCTATCACGTCGCAATACTCATCAGGCACATTCGATATTTTTAGCTTAAGTATCAACGGCAGCATCGATAAACGACTCAAAACAATCCAGATGGTTGGTTCCGGGCCAAACAAAGAGAGACAAACTAGCCCACACGCCCATCAATGCCTGTTCTTACAAAACTCACCACAGTTTGTGACTGTCGATCTCGGCACCGATCGCATCAACTTCTATTGCTTTGATGAAGAGCAAGAAGAGTTCCTTGATGAGCCAATGCAGTCTATTAAGGTGCCCGCCGGCAATGGACCTCGCCATTTAATCTTTAACAAAGCTGAAGACAGAGCCTATGTGGTCTGTGAACTCTCTGAAACGTTGCTGACTTTGGAAAAGGTTTTAGGCATTTGGAATGTAGTGGAAGAGATTGATGCATTGCCTAATATGGAGAAGGGAGAAGCCGCAGCTGCGATTAAGCTATCGCCTGATGAGCAATTCCTTTATGTGTCATGTCGACACCAATCAAGAATCAGTAGCTTCAAAATCGACTCTGAGACTCAAAGGCTGACTTTCATTGATAGCTACGACACTGAAGGCAAATTCCCAAGAGACTTCCATATAACGAACGATGGGAAATGGCTTATCGCCGCCAACCAGCACTCCAACAACATCACCTCATTCAAGCGAGATAATGAAGATGGGTCTTTGGTTTATACAGGGTACTCTTTAGAGATCGATGCACCGGTTTGTGTGACGCAACAGCGATAGTAGTCATCTGATACAAAAAAGGAGAGCATTCGCTCTCCTTCTCTTTATAAAGTGTCTGTAATACTCAATTAAAGGCCCAGGGCATACTTCAACACTTGAGCTTTAATCGGCCCTGAGTTCTCTGCTAGCTTGAGTGCAGCATTACGCACAAACTTAAGTGGACCAATGTCGTTGCTGAATGTCTTATAGAAGAAATCCATACCGCTTTGCATCACTAAGTTGTCACCTCTTCTCATCACCTCGTAGCGTCTTGCTACAGACTGGTTCAATTCACCCTTTTCTTTGGTGACATCCAGCAGTACTGATACATCTTTGAAGCCTAAGTTAACACCCTGCCCAGCCAAAGGGTTGATGGTATGCGCAGAGTCTCCGACCAAAATACAGTTATTCTTCGAGTATGATTGAGCATGACGTCGTGTCAGAGGAAAAGAACCCGAATTCAAGACTTTGATATCACCTAACTCTTTAGGAAAGTGAGTAAGTACTTCGTTACGTAGTTTTTCAGGGGCCATTGCTGACAGTTGCTTAATACGCAGTGGAGAATCATACCAAACTAACGAGCCCAGCCCGACTTCTTGACCGTCAGAGGTTAGAGAACACAAAGGCAAAAATGAACGAGGGCCACTTGGTAGAAATTGCTGCCAAGTAATATCTTGCTGAGGTTGTTCTGTTTCTACATTGATAAGCATACAGTGTTGTCGATAATCCCAAGCCGTGATGCCAATGCCAGCTTGTTGGCGAACGGCTGAATTCGCACCATCAGCACCAACCACCCACTTCGCAGACAACTCAGCCCCTGATTGAAGCTTTACGATATTGATTTCACCAAACTCAATCACATCGAGCTTTTCTGGGCATAACAGTTCGAGATTGTCGTAGGCATCAAATTGAGACCATAAACCTAATTGAATGAGTCTGTTCTCAACGATATAGCCCAAACGAGGAAGGTCTAGTGAGGCAGCATCAAATCGAGTACGACACTCTGGGTGCTCCCACGTCTCTAAACGTTTATAAGAACACACTCGCATTGCTGCAATACTTTGCCATGCACCAAGATTTTCAAGCAAATCGACCGATGCTTGAGAAATCGCTGACACACGAATGTCCATCGCTTGCGATTCATCAAAAGCTTGTGGGGCAAAACCTTCGATCACCGCAACACTCAGACCTTGCTTTGCAAAACCGATTGCTGTTGCTGCGCCAACCATGCCGCCACCGACTACTACAATATCGTAACTGTTCATATTTCGTACTTATCAGTTTGATTCTTTGACTGTTTTTGATTGTACTTTTTCATAACTAACTTGTAACCAAAAACCTTATTCGAAAAAAGGGTTATCCCTTATGGCATATGGCGTTAACGATAATAAAAACCACTACATAAGAGATTTGTTCAGACTACTAGTCAGTCGGTTTTGAAACCAGTACAATACGCCGCTTGCCGCTAGAGCCTGTCATAAAATTGAATACCGAATTATGACAAACGGGGCTAGCGGATGAATAATGGGCGATTTGCTCCCTTAAATTAAACTAACGATCGAGCGAACATATAATGAGTAAGAAACTGCTAATTAAAACTTGGGGCTGTCAGATGAATGAATATGATTCATCAAAAATGGCCGACCTGCTTAACGCTGCAAATGGCTATGAGCTAACTGAAGTACCTGAGGAAGCAGACGTACTACTATTGAATACTTGTTCTATCCGCGAAAAAGCGCAAGAAAAAGTATTCCACCAGCTTGGTCGTTGGAAAACGCTTAAAGATAAAAAAGAAGGTGTGGTGATCGGTGTGGGTGGCTGTGTAGCGACTCAAGAAGGTGATCACATTCGTCAACGTGCACCTTACGTAGACGTTATCTTTGGCCCACAAACATTACACCGTTTGCCAGAGATGATTAAATCATCACTGTCTAACGAAAAGCCAGTAATGGATATCTCTTTCCCAGAGATCGAAAAGTTCGATAACCTGCCAGAGCCAAAAGCTGAAGGCGCGACGGCGTTCGTTTCTATCATGGAAGGTTGTTCTAAATACTGTACTTACTGCGTTGTACCATACACACGTGGCGAAGAAGTTAGCCGTCCAATGGATGATGTACTTTTCGAAGTTGCTCAACTTGCAGAGCAAGGCGTACGTGAAGTTAACCTGCTAGGTCAAAACGTAAACGCATACCGCGGTCCAACACACGAAGGCGATATCTGTTCATTCGCAGAACTGCTTCGTCTTGTTGCTTCTATCGACGGTATCGACCGTATTCGTTTCACAACAAGCCACCCGCTTGAGTTTGGTGACGACATCATTGAAGTTTACAAAGACACACCAGAGCTAGTGAGCTTCCTTCACCTACCAGTACAAAGTGGTAGTGACCGTATTCTTACGATGATGAAGCGCCCACATACGGCTATCGAGTACAAATCTATTATCCGTAAACTGCGTAAAGCTCGCCCTGACATTCAAATCAGCTCTGACTTTATTGTTGGTTTCCCTGGTGAGTCTAAGCAAGACTTCCAAGATACAATGAAGCTAATTAAAGACGTTGATTTCGATATGAGCTTCAGCTTTGTTTTCTCTCCACGTCCAGGTACGCCAGCGGCAGATTACCCATGTGATGTACCAGCACAAGAGAAGAAAGATCGTCTGTACGAACTGCAGCAAACGGTAAACACACAAGCTATGCGTTTCTCTCGTCTAATGTTAGGCACAGAGCAACGTATCCTTGTTGAAGGCCCATCAAGAAAGAACCTAATGGAACTTCGCGGCCGTACAGAAAACAGCCGTGTTGTGAACTTCGAAGGTTCTGCAGACCTAATCGGTCAATTCGTAGATGTGAAGATCACTGAGGTTTACACCAACTCACTACGTGGTGAGCTAGTTCGCACAGAAAAAGACATGGGTCTACGCGTTGTTATGACTCCAGCAGAAATGATGGAAAAAACAAAACGTGAAGACGAGCTAGGTGTAGCGACATTTACGCCATAGGCAATACAACTGTTTGAGCACAAAGCGCAAACACAAAGCTTGAAATTACCTAACTAAGTGACCATCTTAGAAATAGGGATATCACCATCAGAAGCCCGGTCTAAATCGGGCTTTTTGCTCTTTGTTTTATTTAAGAGTGAGTGGCACAAAATGAGAGGCTAATTTGAGCAATAAAATCGTTACCTTAGAGATAAATCTAGAACCAGCAGACAACAAGCGCTTGGCAAGTTTATGCGGACCATTTGACGACAACATCAAGCATCTTGAGCGTCGTCTGGGCGTTGAGATTAATTACCGTAGCAACTTTTTCACCATTGTTGGTAAGCCTCACACTACAGCCGCTGCTTTAGACATCATCAAACACCTCTATGTTGAAACGGCTCCAGTTAAAGGCAACATAATCGATATCGAACCAGAGCAAATACATCTGGCGATCACCGAGTCAGGCATTTTGGAGCAACACGTCGAGTCTGAAATTGACTACGGCAAAGAAGTGACCATTAAGACTAAAAAAGGCGTCATCAAACCTCGAACGCCAAACCAAGCACAGTACCTAATGAACATGGTGACTCATGACATCACCTTTGGTATTGGGCCAGCAGGTACAGGTAAAACCTACTTAGCCGTTGCTGCAGCAGTTGATGCACTTGAACGCCAAGAGGTTCGCCGAATCCTACTGACTCGTCCTGCTGTTGAAGCCGGTGAGAAGCTTGGTTTCCTACCGGGTGATTTAAGCCAAAAAGTAGACCCATATTTACGTCCACTTTACGATGCGCTGTTTGAGATGCTTGGCTTTGAGCGAGTTGAGAAGCTGATTGAACGTAACGTAATTGAAGTTGCGCCACTGGCTTACATGCGTGGTCGTACATTGAATGATGCGTTTATCATTCTTGATGAGAGCCAAAACACCACGGTAGAACAGATGAAGATGTTCTTAACCCGTATCGGTTTTAACTCACGCGCTGTGATCACAGGTGATATTACGCAAATCGATTTACCTCGTGGTGCAAAATCAGGCTTACGCCATGCGACTGAAGTGCTCAATGAAGTCGACGACATTAGCTTTAACTTCTTCATGTCTGAAGACGTCGTTCGTCACCCTGTAGTTGCTCGTATCGTCAACGCATACGAGAAGTGGGAAGCAAAAGACCAGAAAGAGCGCAAAGAGTTTGAAAAGCGTAAACGTGAAGAGCGTGAAGCCAAACTTCTTGAGGCTCAGCAGGTAGTTACGACACAATTAGCAACACAAAATAGCTCTGTAATTGCAGAACAAGGTGATAAATAGATGTCTATTGAACTAGACCTGCAATTAGCGGTCGAAAATGAGCAAGGTCTTCCAACTGAGCAAGATATTCAGCTTTGGTTGGACAAGACAATTCCTCAGTTTCAAGAGAACGCTGAGTTGACGGTTCGTATCGTTGATACACAAGAAAGTCACCAGCTCAATCATGAATATCGTGGCAAAGATAAGCCAACTAACGTGTTGTCTTTTCCATTCGAGGCTCCTCCAGGGATCGAGTTAGATCTACTGGGCGACCTCATTATCTGCCGCCAAGTTGTCGAAAAAGAAGCAGAAGAGCAAAGTAAGCCTCTGCTAGCACACTGGGCTCATATGGTTGTACATGGCAGTCTGCATCTGCTAGGTTATGATCATATCGAAGATGATGAAGCTGAAGAGATGGAGTCACTCGAGACAGAAATCATGCAATCTATGGGGTTTGAAGACCCTTACATTCTAGAAAAGTAAATTGATTCTAGTAAAGTAGGTTGCAGAGAAACAATAACTCATCGAACCTGTGATTTTCACAGGAATCTGAGTTGTAACGTGTGCTATCACACTTCTGATAGCGTTATTTTTTGAGAAATCATGAACGAAGGTAACCCCCCCACTTCTGAGGGAAGTAAAAAATCTGAAGGTCCGAGTAGAAAGTCCTTCTTTGAACGCCTAGGCCAACTATTTCAAGGTGAAGTAAAAGATCGCCAAGAGCTCGTAGATGTAATCCGCGACTCAGAAATTAATGACCTAATTGACCACGACACACGCGACATGCTCGAGGGTGTTATGGAAATTTCAGAGATGCGAGTACGCGATATCATGCTGCCTCGCTCTCAAATGGTTACAGTTGAACGCACAGATGATCTAGATACATTGATTGCGCTCATTACTGATGCTCAACACTCTCGCTACCCAGTGATCAGTGAAGATAAAGACCATGTTGAAGGCATTCTATTAGCGAAGGACCTACTTAAGTATTTGGGTTCAGAAAGTGCTCCATTTGATATCGAACAAGTGATTCGCCCTGTCGTGGTTGTTCCTGAAAGTAAGCGAGTTGATCGCCTGCTTAAGGAGTTCCAAGAAGAGCGTTACCACATGTCTATCGTTGTCGATGAGTTTGGTGGAGTTTCTGGCCTGGTAACCATTGAAGATATCCTCGAAGAAATCGTTGGTGAAATTGAAGACGAGTTCGACGATGAAGAAGAGCTAGATATTCGTAAGCTGAGTAAGCATACCTTCTCTGTAAAAGCTTTAACCACTATTGAAGAGTTCAACGATACGTTTAACACTGCCTTTAGTGACGACGAAGTGGATACGGTAGGCGGCATGGTTATGACAGCACTCGGCCACCTGCCGGTTCGTGGCGAAATTGTAGAAATCGAAAACTACCATTTCAAAATAACATCAGCAGATAACCGTCGTGTGATTCAGCTACAGGTAACCATTCCTGACGAACAGCCTCTTCCGACTATCGAAGAATAACAACTTCTCTCTAAAGAGATGACAGAAATTAGATGACTAATACCTTTATTCATCGCCTATTACGGCCGCTTGCGGCCGTTTTTGTTGGCGCTATAACCACCCTTTCATTCGCTCCATACTCTATATGGCCTCTTGCTATTCTCAGCCCAGCTTTGTTGCTGTTACTGATCCACAACCGCTCTCCTAAAAGTGCGCTTTGGATTGGCTACGCATGGGGTTTAGGTCAATTCACCACAGGTATCAGCTGGGTATACGTCAGCATTGATGGTTTTGGCGGCATGCCACTGGCAGCCAACCTATTTTTGATGGCATTGCTTGTTGGCTACCTAGCCGTTTATTCAGGGCTATTTACCTGGGGTTTGAATAAATTCTTCCCTGCCAATAACCTAAGCCGCTTTTTCCTCGCAGCTCCTGCATTGTGGTTAGTCAGCGATTGGCTGCGTGGATGGGTAATGACGGGCTTCCCTTGGCTTTGGTTAGGCTACAGCCAAATCGATTCGCCATTAGGTTCATTTGCACCGATTGGCGGCGTAGATCTAGTAACTTTAGCGATCATTGTTTCAGCCTCTGCATTCACTTATGCGATTGTTAACCGAGCTTGGAGCATCGCTCTCATTCCCGCCGTCGTATTTAGTGCAGGCTTTGGTATTCGCAACATCGACTGGGTCACGCCGAACCCTGAAAAAACCACGTCAGTCGTCTTAATCCAAGGCAACGTCGATCAAGACAGCAAATGGCTGCCGAGTCATCGCTGGCCAACCATGATGAAGTACACCGACCTAAGCAGAGAAAATTGGGGAGCGGACATCATCATCTGGCCTGAAGCCGCTATTCCAGCATTCGAAGTTGAGATCCCATCTTTCCTACGTAACTTGGATAGCGCAGCGAAGATGAACAACAGCTCGATCATTACCGGTGTACTGAATCAGTCTGAAGATAAGAAATACTACAACAGTGTTCTTTCTATCGGCGTGAATCCATATGGTGAGTACAGCTACGATCCAGACGAACGCTACCATAAACACCACCTGTTACCATTTGGTGAGTTTGTGCCGTTTGAAGATATCTTGCGCCCATTAGCACCTTTCTTTAATTTGCCAATGTCATCATTTAGCCGTGGCGACTTTGTTCAACCCAACATCGTGGCAAATGGTCGTCACTTAGCGCCTGCGTTGTGTTACGAGATCATCTTTAATGATCAAGTTAGACAGAACGTAACCGACGAGACTGACTTTATTTTAACGCTCTCTAACGATGCGTGGTTTGGTCGTTCGATTGGCCCTCTGCAACATATGGAAATCGCACAGATGCGTGCTCTGGAGCTTGGTAAGCCAGTTATTCGCTCGACCAACAATGGTGTGACGGCAGTTACCGATTACAAAGGCAACATCCTCAAACAAGTACCTCAGTTTGAAACGGCAGTGTTAAAAGCTGAACTCATTTCAACGGATGGTCAAACGCCTTATCACACAGTAGGTACTTGGCCACTGTATATCTGGGCGATGCTCAGCTTGGTGATTGGTTGGGTAATTAGAAAGCCAAAAAGCTAGATTCGACGAAAAGTGATTTGAGGGTTGACTGATCGGGTCAACCCTTTTTCATTGCTGTGGTTTTGCGTTGATACGCTATGGTTCAGAAGCTTACGGTTTAAGGGCTTTACGACTAAACCCTTTAGAACCACATTTAATGCATGGAATGATATTGGTTGGGTGGTTATATTCGGTTTGGTGACCACACTCGTCACATACTAAGGTTCCCAAGCCAATGACTTCACCCGCTTGATACAAGCCTTGGTGTTCTAAGTCTTGGAACAGTTCAACCCATTCCACCTTAGTACGATCAGTAATATCCAACAGCCCTTGCCAAATAGAGTCCGCAATCATCAAATAGAATGGACCGCTTTTACTCTCTTCATAGCTTTCGGAAAACTCTTTTAAGTCCGACTTCACGTAGGCAGAGATCAATGAAAGCTCATCTTTAGTCATATCATTAGCTGCTTTCGCAAACTTGCCCGACGTTTCGATTTTGTTGTTGAGCTCTTCAGGGCTATGCTTCAGCGTTTCAATCACCTCTTCGACGACTTCTTCATAGAGCGCTTTTTTCTTCGGCATAACAACCTCCTTAAGATAACCAACCTTTTAGTGAGCAAACGGATGCGCTGCAATGCACTCCCGCTTACAAACAAATGCAATTCATACTCTTAAGTATAGTTGCCCTGCGAAATTCAGTGAAAATTACACAATCTACTAAGCGGTAACTGCAAGTATGAAGGGTATAACTATTGTTGTACTCAGCTCCTTTAGGTATTCTATGACGATCTGTAAGATTCTGTTCTAACCGAACTCACAAATTCCAAGATAACCGGATACCATCGATGCAAGAACAATATAACCCGCAAGAGATTGAACAAAAGGTTCAACAACACTGGGATAACAGCGAGACTTTCGTTGTAAGTGAAGACCCAAACAAAGAAAAATTCTACTGTCTTTCTATGTTCCCTTACCCAAGTGGCCGACTGCACATGGGTCACGTGCGTAACTACACCATCGGTGATGTGGTATCTCGTTTCCAACGTCTACAAGGCAAAAACGTAATGCAGCCAATTGGTTGGGATGCATTCGGCCTACCTGCAGAAAACGCCGCTGTTAAAAACAATACAGCACCTGCACCATGGACTTACGAAAACATTGAGTACATGAAGAACCAGCTTAAGCTTCTAGGCTTTGGTTACGACTGGAACCGTGAATTCGCAACGTGTACTCCAGAGTACTACCGTTGGGAACAAGAGTTCTTCACTAAGCTTTACGAAAAAGGCCTGGTTTACAAGAAGACATCTTCAGTGAACTGGTGTCCAAACGACCAAACAGTACTGGCAAATGAGCAAGTAGAAGACGGTTGTTGCTGGCGTTGTGACACTCCAGTAGAGCAAAAGAAAATTCCACAGTGGTTTATTAAAATCACTGAGTACGCTCAAGAGCTACTAGACGATCTAGACAACCTTGAAGGTTGGCCTGAAATGGTTAAGACCATGCAGCGCAACTGGATCGGCCGCTCTGAAGGTGTTGAGCTATCTTTCGCTGTTAACGGCGAAGAAGCACCATTAGAAGTGTACACAACACGTCCAGATACACTAATGGGTGTTTCTTACGTTGGTATCGCTGCAGGTCACCCTCTTGCAGAGAAAGCATCGAAGAACAACCCAGAGCTTGCTGCATTCGTTGAAGAGTGTCGTAACACTAAAGTTGCTGAAGCTGAACTCGCAACGATGGAAAAGAAAGGTATGGATACTGGCCTAACGGCTATCCACCCTCTTAACGGTCGTGTTGTTCCTGTATACGTAGCAAACTTCGTACTTATGGATTACGGCACAGGTGCGGTAATGGCGGTTCCTGCTCACGATCAACGTGACTACGAGTTCGCAACTAAGTACGGCATCGATATCATCCCAGTAATCAAACCTGAAGATGGTTCTGAACTAGACGTGTCTGAAGCGGCTTACACTGAAAAAGGTGTACTGTTTGATTCTGGTGAATTCGATGGTCTTGCGTTCCAAGAAGCATTCGATGCAATTGCTGCGAAGCTTGAAGCTGAAGGCAAAGGTAAGAAGACAGTAAACTTCCGTCTACGTGACTGGGGTGTATCTCGTCAACGTTACTGGGGCGCTCCAATCCCAATGGTAACCACTGAAGACGGTGAAGTTCACCCAGTACCAGCAGACCAACTGCCAGTCATTCTTCCTGAAGATGTAGTAATGGATGGCGTAACGAGCCCAATCAAGGCTGACAAGTCTTGGGCTGAAACAACATTCAACGGCGAACCCGCTCTACGTGAGACTGACACGTTCGATACGTTTATGGAGTCTTCTTGGTACTACGCACGTTACTGTTCACCGCAAGCAGACGACATTCTAGATCCAGAGAAAGCAAACTACTGGCTACCAGTTGACCAATACGTTGGTGGTATCGAGCACGCTTGTATGCACCTGCTTTACTCTCGTTTCTTCCATAAGCTTCTACGTGATGCTGGCTACGTGACGTCTGATGAACCGTTCAAGCAACTACTATGTCAAGGCATGGTTCTGGCTGACGCGTTCTATCACGAAAACGAAAAAGGCACCAAAGAGTGGATTGCACCGACTGACGTAACGGTTGAACGTGACGGTAAAGGTCGCATCGAAAAAGCAGTCGACAACCAAGGCCGCGAAGTTGAACACTCAGGCATGATCAAAATGTCTAAGTCTAAGAACAACGGTATCGACCCACAAGAGATGGTAGACAAGTACGGCGCTGATACAGTACGTCTATTCATGATGTTTGCATCACCTGCAGACATGACGCTTGAGTGGCAAGAGTCTGGCGTTGAAGGGGCTAACCGCTTCCTTAAACGTGTTTGGAAATTGGTTCACGCTCACTCTTCTAAGGGTGCTGCTGAATCTGTTGATGCTTCTGCTCTGTCTGGTGACCAAAAAGCACTTCGCCGTGATATCCACAAGACTATCGCGAAAGTAACGGACGATATCGGCCGTCGCCAAACGTTCAACACAGCAATCGCTGCGATCATGGAATTGATGAACAAGCTAGCGAAAGCACCTCAAGAGTCTGTACAAGATCGTGCAATCCTTGATGAAGCGCTAAAAGCTGTTGTTCGCATGCTTTACCCAATGACGCCACACATCTCTTACGAAATGTGGATTGCACTGGGTGAATCAAACGTAGACTCAGCAACATGGCCAACTTTCGATGAGAAAGCGCTAGTTGAAGACGAGAAAACTATCGTTGTTATGATCAACGGTAAGCTACGTGCGAAACTAACCGTTGCTGCTGATGCAACAGAAGAGCAAGTTCGTGAGCTTGGTCTAAACGATGAGAACGCTAAGAAGTTCCTAGATGGCTTAACTATCCGTAAAGTTATCTTCGTACCAGGTAAGCTTCTAAACATCGTTGCTAACTAATTTCGTTAGCACAATGCAATTGCTAAAGAATTAACGAACTTAATTCATCAAAAGCAGTCTGTAGACAGGGTAGCTAATTGCCCTGTCTACTTATTTAAGCGCTTTAGACTTGAGCCTAACCACTCAAACGAACTAAAGCCTTTAAATAAGTATTCTACCTTCATGAGAGCCATCAAATAATGCGCCTGATTTCACTATCTTCATTGAAAGTTACTGTTGTTGTTTTAACCGTCAGCCTATTAAGTGCGTGTGGTTTCCACCTACGTGGTGATTACTCCGTACCAGAAGAACTCAACAAGATCTCCGTAACCAGTTACGACCAATACAGTACGTTTACACGTATGATGAAAGGTCAACTGCGTATGAATGATGTAGAAATTGTGCTACCGGCTGAGAATACACCTAACCTGCATATTATTAGTGAGAGCGTAGGTGAGCGAACTCTGTCTCTATACCAAAACACTCGTGCAGCAGAGAAAGAACTGACATTCCGCGCTTCATACCGCGTAACTGTCCCGGATCTAGGCTCAAAGACGTTCTCAACCAGCGTAACCCGTAGTTACCTAGATAACCCGCTAACTGCACTTGCGAAGTCGGTTGAACGAGACATGATCGAAGATGAGATGCGTAAGTTGGCAACAAGCCAAATCCTTCGTCAGATGGCTCGACTAAAAGCGAACATTGCAGCTGATAGCATGGACCTAGATGCACTAGAGCACGTTCAAGTGAAAGAACTCGAAAAGCAATACAACATCAAGAATGTTGAGATCGTACCAGCTTCAGAAGAACAACCAACACTTAGCGATTCGGCTGAGTAATAGGTTTATTTGATGCGTATTTTTGCTGACCGCTTATCAGAGCAACTTATTAAACAGTTGAGTAATGTTTACCTAATTTTTGGTAACGAACCGCTACTGTTGCAAGAGAGCCGAGAAGCGATTCAAAAGGCTGCAAAACAGCAAGGCTTTGAAGAACGTCACCGCTTTGCGATTGATAGCAGTCTCGACTGGAATCAAGTCTACGACTGCACTCAAGCACTGAGCCTATTCTCTAGCCGTCAGGTCATCGAGCTTGAACTGCCAGAGTCAGGCGTCAATGCCGCAATAGCGAAAGAGCTACTCGCAATCTCCGAGCATATCCACAGTGATATCTTGTTAATCTTGGTGGGCACTAAGCTCACCAAAGCTCAAGAAAGCGCTAAGTGGTTTAAGGCTCTTTCGAATCAGGGTCACTGGGTCAGTTGCCTAACGCCAGATGTCAGTCGGTTACCTCAGTTTGTCCAAGCGCGTTGCCGTCAAATCGGTTTAACGCCAGACCCTGAAGCGATTCAAATGCTGGCGCAATGGCATGAGGGTAATCTATTTGCTCTCACCCAAAGCCTAGAAAAACTGGCTCTCCAATACCCAGATGGAAAACTCACGTTAGTACGCTTAGAAGAATCGC
Organism: Vibrio sp. 10N.286.48.C11; assembly: GCF_041469805.1. NCBI lineage: Bacteria > Pseudomonadati > Pseudomonadota > Gammaproteobacteria > Vibrionales > Vibrionaceae > Vibrio > Vibrio sp. 10N.286.48.C11. Next base: position 30,637 of record NZ_JBFRLK010000001.1, read on the forward strand.
TGAGTCGACACAACCATTTTACTCCATTCCATTGGAGTGATGCGTTATTGGCAGGCAAAGGTAACCGAGCACAACGAATCCTGCGTCAGCTAGAAGCTGAAGGTGTCGAACCCGTCATTTTATTACGTAGCATACAACGAGAGCTTGCTCTGCTATTACAAATGCAGCAACAAATGAAACAGATGCCGATTGGTCAGGTCTTCGAAAAACACCGTATCTGGCAATCTAAAAAGCCTCTTTATAACGCCGCGCTAACAAGAGTTTCGATTTCTCAATTACACTCTTTGTTCGCGTTGCTCACTCAAGCTGAATTGATGACAAAAACTCAATATGAGCAGTCGCCTTGGCCACTAATTCATCAGTTAAGCGTAGAGTTTTGTATCCCTTCAGCTTCAATACCATTCCACGCATAAAAGCGTGTTATATTCTAGGGTCAACAAGCCCTAAACAAAGCTAAATTCAGATTAAAGGAACACCCAGTGTTACGTGAAGAACTAAAAGATTTTCTTGCAGACAAAGCCGACGACATGAAAGCAGAATCGATTGTAACTATCGATGTAGAAGGCAAATCAAGCGTTACTGATTACATGATTGTTTGTACTGGCACCTCTAAACGCCATGTTGCCTCTATTGCACAGCATGTTGCTGATGAAGTGCGTAAAGCGGGTATGCAACCTCTAGGTATGGACGGTCAGCAAGAAGGTGAATGGGTTGTTCTAGATATGGGCACAAGCATGCTTCACGTTATGCAAGAAGAGCATCGTGAGCTGTACCAACTAGAAAAACTTTGGGGCTAAGCTTTGAAGATCCAGTTAATCGCAGTTGGCACAAAAATGCCAAAGTGGGTTGAAGAAGGCTTTAAAGAATATAAACGCCGCTTCCCTCATGATATGCCATTAGAGCTCATTGAAATTACTGCGGGAAAGCGCGGTAAAAATGCGGATATTGCACGCATTCTTCAAAAAGAAGGCGAAGCGATGTTGGCAGCGGTTCCAAAAGGCAACCGCATTGTCACGCTTGATATCCCAGGTAGAAAGTGGGATACACCTCAACTTGCTGAGCAATTAGAAAGTTGGAAGCTGGATGGACGTGACGTATCTATCCTAATTGGCGGGCCTGAAGGATTAGCACCTGCATGTAAAGCGGCCGCAGACCAAAGTTGGTCTCTGTCTGCGCTTACTCTCCCTCACCCATTAGTACGCGTTATCATGGCTGAAAGCTTGTATCGAGCTTGGAGCATCACTGCTAACCACCCTTATCATCGAGAATAAGCGTTAATGTTACGTAAACGTAGCCAAATCCGCGATTACAAAGCAGAAGCACGACTATTTACTAGCCGTGCTTTTGTTGCGTTTGCGGGGATCATAGTCATGATGTCGATGTTGGTTGTTAACCTGTACAACATTCAGGTCAATCAATACCAAGACTATAAAACTCGTTCTAACGACAACCGTATCAAGGTCGTTCCGATCGCCCCTAACCGTGGTTTGATTTACGATCGCAACGGTATACTTCTTGCCGAAAACCGTCCTGTTTTCAATCTAGAAATCATACCCGAAAAAATTAAAGATATGGATGACACGCTTGCTCGTCTGCAAGCATTAATTGAGATCCCGCCAGAGCGTATCGAGCGCTTTAATCGTGATCGTCGTAATTCACGACGCTTTAAATCAGTACCTATTCTTAATCAACTGTCTGAAGAACAAGTTGCCGTCTTCTCTGTAAACCAACACAAATTCCCAGGTGTTGAAGTTACGGGAACTTTGAAGCGTTTCTACCCTTACGGTGATGTGCTCACTCACGTAATAGGCTATGTATCGCGCATCAATGACCGTGATATGCAGCGCTTGATGCGAGAAGAAAAAGACGCCAATTACCAAGCTACACGTGATATCGGTAAGTTGGGTATTGAGCGTTATTACGAAGATATGTTGCACGGTACAGCTGGCTACCAAGAAGTCGAAGTTAACAGTCGTGGACGAGTGATTCGTACCCTCAAATTTGTCCCTTCGGTTCCAGGCAAAGATATCGTACTTAACTTGGATATCAAGCTACAGCTATACGTACATAAGTTACTTGATGGCCGCCGTGGTTCAGCTATCGTTCTCGATCCGAAAGACAATGGCGTGTTAGCCATGGTATCGAGCCCAAGCTACGACCCAAACGCATTCGTGCATGGTATCTCGTCTAAAGGCTATAACGCGCTACTTCAAGACAAAAACCGCCCTTTGGTTAACCGTGCCACGCTAGGGATTTACCCACCAGCATCGACGATCAAACCCTTCATTGCTGTTGCTGCTCTGCAAGAAGGTGTTATTACACCAAACACTACGCGCAATGACCCAGGCTATTGGAAGATACCAAACTCAAAAACGAGACCATTCCGTGACTGGTTGCGTTGGGGACACGGTGTCGTGGATATAGAAAAAGCGATTGAAGAGTCGGTGGATACCTTCTTTTACCAAATTGCTTATGATCTCGGCATTGATCGCATATCCAAATGGATGATGATGTTCGGCTTTGGTGATTATACTGGCATCGATATCTACGAAGAAAGCAAAGCCAATATGCCAACTCGTGATTGGAAGATGGCCAGACACCGTGTGCCTTGGTATCAAGGTGATACTATTCCAGTTGGTATTGGACAGGGCTACTGGACTGCAACACCCATGCAGATTGCAAAAGCCACATCAGTTTTGGTCAATGAAGGTGAAGTAACCGCACCTCACCTACTTCGTTCAACCATTGATAACGGTCGTCCATTCGATGAACAAATCATGTCGGACATTGAAACTTACCCACCGCTAACCGGGGTTAAGAAGAAGTATTGGGATATCGCTCAGGAAGGTATGAGGCTGGCTAACCACGGTAAAAAAGGCACGGCAAGACGTTCATTCCAGAAAATGTCTTACCAAACCGCTGGTAAATCGGGTACCGCGCAGGTATTCGGCTTAAAAGAAGATGAAGAGTACAACGCGGATGAAATCGCAGAGCACTTACGCGATCACGCCCTCTTTACGGGTTACGCGCCTTTTGAAGATCCTGAAGCCGTCGTGACTATCGTTCTAGAGAACGCAGGTGGCGGTTCTTCTAACGGCGGCCCAGTAGTAAGAAGGATTTTAGACCATATTATCCTTGCAGAAGATTATCAAAGTGAGCCAATTAAATAATGAAACTTGATCCTTCAACTGGACGAAATAGAGCCCTATTCGAAAGGCTGCATATCGACCTGCCGCTTTTGCTTGGCATTCTGGTTTTAATGGGCTTTGCCCTGCTGATCATGTACAGCGCAAGCGGACAAAGCCTTGCGATGATGGACCGCCAGGCGATGCGCATGGCTCTGTCTTTAGGTGTGATGATCTTCCTAGCGCAAATCTCACCTCGTACTTATGAAACCTTGGCACCACTGCTATTTGTAGGTGGTGTCATCTTGCTATTGGGCGTGTTGTTCTTTGGTGAAGCCTCTAAAGGCGCCCAGCGTTGGTTAAACTTCGGCTTTGTTCGATTCCAACCGTCAGAGCTATTAAAGCTCGCGGTGCCTTTGATGCTGGCACGATTTATCGGTAAGCGCTCACTTCCACCAACATTCCAAACATTAGCGATCTCGCTAGTGATGGTGTTTGTACCGACGATTCTAATCGCAAAGCAGCCTGACCTAGGTACATCTATCCTTATCGCCGCATCAGGTATCTTCGTGATATTCCTGGCAGGAATCAGTTGGAAAATCATTGCTAGCGCCGCAATCGCGTTAGGGGCATTTATTCCAATCTTATGGTTCTTCTTGATGCGTGAATATCAAAAGGTACGTGTAAGAACCCTCTTTGATCCTGAATCAGATCCATTAGGTGCGGGTTACCACATCATTCAAAGTAAGATTGCGATAGGCTCTGGTGGTATTTCAGGAAAAGGTTGGCTGCAAGGCACTCAATCTCAACTAGAGTTTATTCCAGAGCGTCATACCGACTTCATTTTTGCGGTCATTGCCGAAGAGTGGGGCATGATTGGTATATTGTTCTTGCTTGCTATCTACTTGTTCATTATTGGACGTGGCTTAGTGCTTGCGAGCCAAGCTCAAACCGCATTCGGTCGAATGATGGGCGGCAGTATTGTACTGAGCTTCTTCGTTTATATTTTTGTAAACATTGGCATGGTAAGTGGCATTCTACCTGTGGTTGGTGTTCCTCTTCCTCTAGTCAGTTATGGCGGTACTTCAATGGTTACCCTCATGGCTGGTTTTGGTATTTTAATGTCGATCCATACACACAGAAAAGCATTCTCAAAGGCGACCTAATCGATGTCTATTACAACGTTTCCAAAAAAAGCATCCTTGGTTGATGAGCTGCCAATCAAAAAAATAGCCTCTATCTTAGGGCTAGCGATTTTAATCAATGGTTGTTCTTCAAAGCAGCCAACAGGCCGCTACGATATTGATTCAGATATTGCACCAGACGCACCTATCTCAGTAGAGCATCTCGAGGATGCTCACCCTCAGTATGAACCTTATAGTTTAGGTGGTAACACGGATTACACTTTACGTGGCGAAGACTACAAGATCGTAAAGAAGACCGAAGGGTTTACTGAGAAAGGCAAAGCCTCTTGGTACGGTAAGAAATTTCATGGTCACTTAACGTCTAACGGCGAGATCTATGACATGTATTCGATGTCTGCGGCGCACAAAACATTGCCAATTCCAAGCTATGTAAAAGTGACGAATACCGACAATAACAAAACGACGATTGTTCGTATCAATGACCGCGGCCCATTCCATGAAGGCCGAATCATTGACCTTAGTTATGCGGCAGCTTACAAGCTCGATGTGTTGAGAACCGGCACGGCAAATGTTGAGATTGAAGTCATTACTGTGGCTATGCCAACCGACGCAAATAAAAAGGCTGCTTTACCGCAATTTATTATTCAAGTCGCAACATCTCCACATGAAGATAGAACAGAGAAGTTAGCGAAAGATCTAGCCGAAAAGCTAGAAGTAGCAACGTTCTTGCAGCCAAATGATGACAACTACCGTCTGATGATTGGGCCATTTCATGACTATGCTCTGACTCAAGAGAAATTAGAACAAGTTAAGCTAATGGGTTACCCGTCAGCTTATATAAAAAAACACACCCTAACTCGCTAATTAATCTAACAGTTACTTCTGGTAATCAGCGCTCTGGTGTGACAGAGTGATTCTGTTAATATATGAATAGTTCACCAAATAATTGCATTCAAAATGATTAAATCTAATAAACTTGTTAAATCGATTTTTGCTACTTCTGTTGCTCTTTCTGCAACGATAGCTACATCGTCATTCGCCGCTCCTATTGTTGTTCCTGATGCACCTCAAATCGCCGCTAAAGGTTTTGTTCTGATGGATTACCATTCAGGCAAAGTACTAGCAGAGAAAGAGATGAATACTCAGCTTTCTCCAGCAAGTTTAACCAAGATGATGACGAGCTACGTGATCGGCCAAGAGCTCGACCGTGGCAACATCAACCTAAACGACGATGTTGTAATCAGTGAAAATGCTTGGGCTAAAAACTTCCCAGATTCATCTAAGATGTTCGTTGAAGTGGGCACTACGGTTAAAGTTGAAGAATTAAACCGCGGTATCATCATTCAATCAGGTAACGACGCATGTGTTGCTATGGCTGAACACATCGCTGGCTCTGAAGATGCATTCGTTGACCTAATGAACGCTTGGGCAAGCTCTATCGGCATGAAAGACACGCACTTTGCTAACGTGCACGGTCTAGACAACCCGAACCTATACTCAACGCCTTACGATATGGCGCTACTTGGTCAGGCGCTGATTCACGACGTACCAGACGAGTACCGTATCTACTCAGAGAAGAAATTCACATACAACGGCATCACCCAATACAACCGTAACGGTCTGTTATGGGATAAGAGCATGAACGTTGATGGCATCAAAACGGGCCACACAAGCAATGCAGGTTACAGCCTAGTAAGCTCAGCGACAGAAGGCAAAATGCGCCTAGTGGCTGTAGTTATGGGCACCAAGAATGCGAATGCTCGTAAAACAGAAAGCAAAAAACTGCTTAGCTACGGCTTCCGCTTCTTTGAAACAGTGGCACCACACACAGCCGGTGAAACCTTCGTAGAAGAGAAGATCTGGATGGGTAGCAAGGACACAGTTGCACTGGGTGTCGACGAAGATACTTTCGTAACGCTACCTCGTGGTCAAGCTAAGAACCTGAAGGCAAGCTTCGTTCTTGAGAAAGAGCTAGAAGCGCCAATCAGCAAAGGCGATGTAGTTGGTAAACTATTCTACCAAGTAGACGGTGAAGACGTTGCTGAATACCCACTACTAGCACTTGAAGATGTAGACCAAGGCAGCCTATTCAGCCGTCTATGGGACTACCTAGTTCTTCTGTTCAAGGGTTTATTCTAAACAAGCAAAAGGTTTGTTCTAGGTAAAACCCAAGCTTGTTGTATAGCTAACCTAATGAGTAAGTTCATGATTTACTCATTAGCGAACCAAAAGCCGCCATGTGCGGCTTTTGTTGATCTTGAGTTCGGTGATATTTACACGTAATATTCCGCCTTATTACTCGTGTCTGTTGACCGAACACGCTTTTTATCGACATTTCGCCAATTTGCGAGAGTCTAGCCTTTTGGAGCTAATCATGAACATCAATTCTGATGCAAAACTAAAAGACCTCTTAGAGTTCCCTTGTTCATTCACTTACAAAGTAATGGGCCACGCTAAGCCAGAACTGACTGAGCTAGTACTAGAAGTGATCCAGCGTCATGCTCCTGGTGACTACAGCCCAACGCTAAAACCAAGTGCGAAAGGTAACTACCACTCTGTTTCTATCAATATTACTGCGACTTCAATTGAGCAAGTAGAAACTCTTTATAAAGAACTGGGCGAGATCGAAATCGTTCGTATGGTTCTGTAATCTCCGATTACACATGAAAAACAGCGGCTTATTGCCGCTGTTTTTGTTTAAAGCGCCCTATCTAGCTCAAATTCATTCAACTTAATTTTCAATAAATACAAAGAAAGTTGAAAAACCTTGCAGTCCGTCTGTAGTTAGAATCATGTTTCGCGTTTATAATGCGTTCACTTTATTAATCCTTGAGGGAGTGCAGCTTTGCAAAATAAGCTAATCGTAAAAAAATTAGGCCGTCAGGATTACGAACCTGTATGGAAAGCCATGCATAAGTTCACAGACGAACGCACGGAAGAAGACCTAGACCAAGTTTGGTTGGTTGAACACAACCCTGTCTTCACTCAAGGACAAGCAGGCAAAGCTGAGCATGTATTAAATGCCGGTGATATCCCTGTAATACAAAGCGATCGCGGTGGCCAAGTGACTTACCACGGCCCAGGCCAATTAGTGGCTTACTTTCTGATTAACATCCGCCGCAAGAAATTCGGAGTACGTGATTTGGTGACTCATATCGAGAACCTCGTAATCAATACTCTGAAAGCTTACAATATAGATTCAGCTGCCCGACCTGACGCTCCTGGTGTTTATGTCGATGGCAAGAAAATCTGTTCACTTGGATTACGTATTCGACGTGGCTGCTCGTTCCACGGGTTAGCACTCAACGTCGATATGGACCTGTCTCCATTCCTACGTATTAACCCATGTGGTTACCAAGGTATGGAAATGGCGCAGGTAAGCCAACTCGGCGGACCAAGTGAACTAGAAAACGTTGAGCAACAGTTAATACAAGAGCTCGTAGAGCTACTCGGCTATGACCAAGTAGACATTCAAGCCACCAGTAACATTACAGCAGAAGCATAAAATCATGAGCAAACCAATCCAAATGGAAAAAGGCGTTAAATATCGTGACGCTGACAAAATGGCATTAATTCCCGTAAAGAATATGCCTGCTGAACAGAAAGAAGTTCTACGTAAGCCTGAATGGATGAAGATTAAACTTCCTTCAGACAGCCATCGTATTCAAGAAATCAAATCAGCAATGCGTAAAAACAACCTGCACTCAGTTTGTGAAGAAGCGTCTTGCCCTAACCTAGCCGAGTGTTTCAACCACGGTACGGCAACGTTTATGATTCTTGGCGCTATCTGTACTCGTCGCTGCCCGTTCTGTGATGTTGCCCATGGTCGTCCTGTTGCTCCTGAAGCTGAAGAGCCGAAGAAACTGGCTAAAACAATTCAAGACATGAAACTGAAGTACGTTGTAATCACTTCAGTTGACCGTGATGACTTGCGTGACGGCGGTGCTCAGCACTTTGCTGACTGTAACCGTGAGATTCGCGAACTCAACCCAAATATTCGTATCGAAACACTGGTTCCAGACTTCCGCGGTCGTATGGACGTTGCGCTTGACCTAATGAAAGACAACCCGCCAGATGTTTTCAACCACAACCTAGAGACAGCGCCACGTCTATACCGTAAAGCGCGTCCAGGTGCGAACTACAAGTGGTCTCTTGATCTACTGAAGAAATTCAAAGAGCAGCACCCTGATATCCCAACAAAATCAGGTGTGATGATGGGTCTTGGCGAGACAAAAGAAGAGATCGTTCAAGTACTGAAAGACCTTCGCGAACATGGTGTGACTATGCTGACACTAGGTCAATACCTAGCACCAAGCCGTCACCACTTACCAGTAGAACGCTACGTGCCGCCTTCTGAGTTCGATGAGCTGAAAGAGATTGCTCTAGAGCTAGGCTTTACTCACGCAGCGTGTGGCCCGTTTGTACGTTCTTCTTACCATGCGGACTTGCAAGCTCAAGGTATGGAAATTAAGTAATCACGATTGCTTAACGAACAATGCAAAGGCGCTGAATATTATGTTCAGCGCCTTTTTTCTATCTTGTTCGTGCCGCTATAGCTTTATATTTCGTGCCACTAAGCTTTATATAAAAACAACAAAGCCACTCTTTATGAGTGGCTTTGTGCTTAATATTTCAAGTTCAGAGGAGGTAATTTCAAAAAGCCCAGATAGGGTTCTGCATTAACCGAAAGATGCCCAGATAACCGTTGCTACCAAAATTGGGCACACAAACTTCACATACATTGGCCAAACCTTACCAAACCAACCAAGTTGAAAATCAGGACTGCCTTGTTCAAGCTCTTTCACTTTTGAAGCTCGGCTCCATACCCAACCACCAAACACACAGAACATCAGTGCAGCGACTGGTTGAAGATACTGAGTTGCAATCATCGCTACCATGCCAAACATCGCAGCAAAGTTGTAAACAATCACCACACTAAACATCGCGATAGCACCACCAATCACCCAGCTTGTTGGCGTTCGTCTAGTATTGAAACGCTCACTCACTAGCGCAACCGGGCCTTCAAGCATCGAAATCGAAGAAGTCAGTGCAGCAATCGTTAGTAGTAAAAAGAACACAATCGCAAAGATCTGTCCAAGCACACCTAAACTATCAAACATCAACGGCAAAACCGTGAATACTAGCGTGTCAGAGCTTAATAGTGAGCCGTCTTCAGCGTAGATTTGAACGCCTTTTTGCATCGCAACAAACATTGCTGGCATCACCACTAATCCAGCAATAAAAGCGACAGCAGTATCCACCAGAGTTACGTTCATCGCCATTTTTGGTAGGTTCTCTTTCTTGCTTAAGTAAGAGCCATAAACCAACATCGAGCAACCGCCAATAGTGAGTGAGAAGAACCCCTGTCCCATTGCCGCCAGAATCAGTTTTCTATCCCACACTTTCTCAAAGTCTGGAATAAGGTAATGTTTTAGGCCTTCCATCGCGCCAGATTGCGTCATGATGTAAACAAACAATAAGCCAAATAAAACAAACAGCGCAGGCATCAAACGAGTCGACCATTTCTCGATGCCTTGCTTAACACCGCCCTGCACAATCAAGATAGTCAGTACATAGAACGCGACGGTACCAAATACGTTGCGCTCAACACTGAAGCCCTTAAACCAATCAGCAATCGCTTCTAGGCCGATAAGATCCGCGACCGCACCAATTAGGAAACAGATCAACCAGCCACCAACAATACTGTAAAACGCCAACACTGCGCTTGGTACACTCAGTCCAACCCAACCGACAAACTCACCGACTTTCTTACCCAAAGGGTTTGTCGTCAAAGATCGCATGCTATCAACTGAGTTTGCTTGGCCGTGACGGCCTATAGCCATCTCAACCACCAACATAGGGAAAGCAACCACGAAGATCATGATCAAATAGACTAAAAGGAAAGCGCCACCACCGTTGCTAGCAACTTGAGTCGGGAAACCCCAAATATTACCCAAGCCAACCGCTGCACCAGCCGCTGCTAAAATAAAACCTAAACGAGAGCTAAAGTGCTCTCTTGAAGAGGAAGATTGTTGGTCCATATCGCCCGCATTAAAAATCAGTGAACTAGTTGAGAAGTACAGTAATAAAAAGCAATGATAGGCACAACCAATAAATGAACAATTCTCTGATTTTTACAATCAATGCGCTATTTAGAACAACAAAATTAACAAAAAACCAGTCTTATCGTTCAATTATAAGCAAAAAAGCGAAGCAGTAGGCTTAAGAAGGAAATGGATTGAATTGAGATAAATACTCGCCGTGTGGTTCCATTTATACAAACAAAAAGAGCACCGACCGGTGCTCTTACTATTCATCACTAGACTCGAATTAAATTGTGAAGACTTGGTAATCTTTTAAGTTCGGAATGATTTCATGCAGCTCTTGCTCTTGTTCTGCCATCTCATCAAGTGAATCACAGAACTCATTCGCTTCCTCCTGTACTTGTTGAGAGTGTTCTTTCATTCGCTCTTCAACTTTCAGCTTTAATTCAGCCATACTGTCAGCCAGTTCAGTCAGGTTTAGGCCACCGTCTTGTTTCATTTTTTCTGACATCGCATTAAAAGCGCTAGAGATAAATTCTTGGTTAAAGATTTCTTTCGCCTTCTCGAAATCTTCAGACCAGCCATTGGCCATCGAATCAAAGCTTTCTGCAGGCAACACTAATTCGCCATCTTTGTAATAACGCGCTTCCAGTTCTGCAAAGTAGGTTTTCATTGATTCTTTTACATTATCAAATGACTCAGGTGAATCCAGGCTAGCCGCGATATCATCAATCACGTCATTGGCTAACGCTAAGCTATCGTTGGCCATTTGTTTCGCTCGAGGTAAGTACTCACTCATGTTTTCGCGATATTTCTCAATCGCCGCTTGTTGGTCGGCATCAAGCTCAACCTTCTCACCATGAATATAGAGGTCGTTGTTATCATCAAAAACGGCCGTATCACCATTCACTTGATGAATTTCGACTTTTTGGTCATCGATTCGCAATTCATTTTTCAAATCAACTCGACACTGAGCAGCAAAAGTTGGCAGGCTCACAAAAGAGATTACCGCTGTTAACGATGCGATTAATACATTGTTTTTAATAAATATTTTGTTTTTCATAAATACATTGTTTTTCATAACATCCTCTCATCAATCTGACAGATTACTATACCCTTGGTATATGCTCCTTTGTCAGAGAAACGTTTTATATCTATTAGTCAGTTAGTTAGTCGATAGAGATAACTTCGTAGCAAAACTGTTTATCTGCGACCTTAAACTCAATCTCATCACCAACTTCTTTACCCATTAGAGCCTGGCCAAAAGGTGCATTTGCCGTCACGATGGCAATCTCATTCTCATTCCACGTGACAGAAAGTCCGCCGACTCTCGGCCCCATAAAAAAGTGTTTATATTGATCATGCTCGTCAATGACCACAACGTAACTGCTCACCGTAACCTTCTGGCTATCACGCAACACTAAGTTACGATAACACTGAATATCGTCTTCACACTCTTGTACCCTCACCGCTTGACCATGGGCGAGATACGAAGCTTCTAATGCCAATGTATCGTACTTATGTTCAGGCACAGTCTCTTCATCGGTCGCAGCATCAATCGCACGCTGAGTCGCAGATTGTGCGATACGTAATCGGGATTCGAGTTGCTCTATGATTATTTGGCGAAGCTCAGACTTATTCATACTATTGGGGTGCTTTTCTATAGGAGCTACAGAATAGAATTAGGTACAATCAGGTGCAAGACATTTGATTCATCAAGCGACGCTATCATGAATAGGCGCCCGCTTTAGCATCAATACGACACTTAATAACTCAGGTAGAACATAAATGATTGAGCAGAAGCTAAAACAAGTATTCGGATTCGACTCACTGCGCAATGGGCAAAAGCAAGTCATTGATAACGTTCTATCTGGTCACTCGACTGCCGCGATATTCCCGACAGGCTCAGGTAAATCGCTGTGCTATCAATTACCAGCATTAGAGTTACCGCACTTAACCTTGGTGATATCGCCACTGTTAGCCTTGATGAAAGACCAACTCGCTTTCCTGCACAGTAAAGGCATTAGCGCAGCGGCAATCGAATCAAGCCAAGACCGACAAACCACACAACAGGTTATGCAGTCAGTGCGTAACGGTGACACCAAGATCCTCATGATCTCCGTCGAGCGCTTGAAGAACGAACGCTTTCGTCAGTTTATCTCCCAAGTGTCGATCTCACTGCTTGTGGTCGATGAAGCGCACTGTATTTCAGAATGGGGACACAACTTCAGACCCGACTACCTGAAGCTTCCTCAATACCAAAAACAGCTCAATATTCCTCAGGTTCTACTACTGACAGCCACTGCGACTACAGCGGTTATCCAAGATATGAAGTCAAAGTTTGAAATTGATGAGGAGCGCGTTGTGGTTACGGGTTTCTATCGTCAAAATCTCGATCTGTCGATTCAACCTTGTGAACAAACCAGTAAGCTAGAAATCTTGTGCAATGTGGTTAACCAAGCTTCTCTCGCTCCGACTATTGTTTATGTCACCCTTCAACAAACGGCAGAGATGGTGGCTCAGCAGCTTCGCAATGCTGGCGTTAATGCAGTGGCTTACCATGCGGGTCTTAAGCCTGAAAATAGAGATGCTATTCAACACCAATTCATGAATGATGACGTGAGCTGTATCGTCGCAACTATCGCGTTTGGTATGGGCGTGGATAAGTCCAACATTCGCCGAGTGATTCACTTTGACTTACCAAAATCGATCGAAAACTACTCACAAGAGATCGGCAGAGCTGGTCGAGATGGGCAAGCGTCTGAATGTATTTTACTGGCTAACAAACACGGTTTAAGCACACTCGAGAACTTCGTTTTTGGTGATACGCCAGACAACATATCGATACAAGCGGTATTAAAAGAGATCTACGAAAATCAAAACATTGGCGCTTCTGGCTCGAATCAATGGGAGATCATGCTTAATCAACTATCACGTGAATCCAACATTCGTCAGTTACCGCTAAAAACACTACTGGTGTACCTCGAAATTGAAGGTGTGATTGAGCCCAAGTACAGCTACTTCGCAGACTACAAATTTAAGTTCATTCGTCCGAAACAGCAGATCACAGAGCAATTTCAAAGTGAACGTCGTCAATTTGTCGAAGCGATTTTCCAATGCTCTCCTCAAGCAAGAGTGTGGTGCCAAGTCGACTTCGATGCGCTTTGGACACACTTCCAAGCCGATCGTCAGCGTGTGATTGCGGCTATCGACTACTTCAATGAACAAGGTTGGATTGAACTAGAAAGCAAGCAGATCACCGATGTCTACGCGATCCACAATACTTCTGAAGATATGATGCAACTGTCAGAGCGTCTAACTGAGTTGTTTAAAGCAAAAGAAAACAGCGAGATAAACCGCCTTAACCAAATGCTGAATTTCTTTGAGGCGGATACTTGCCTAAGCTCACGCCTTGCGAGTTATTTTGCCGATGATAAAGCACCAACAAACTGCGGTCACTGCTCTGTATGTCGAGGAGAAGTGGCAATCTTACCAACCGTTGATGTTGAACCTATCGATGATGAGACGGTGATGACATGGATACATGAGTTTATTTCGGCTAGCCAACAACTGATTACCGACGAGGCAATTACTCGCTTCTTATGTGGAATCGCCACCCCGCTTTCAACCAAACTCAAAGCCAGTAAAATGGTCGGTTACGGCAAGCTAGAGCAGCAACCGTTCAGTGATACCTTAGCGCGAGTAAAACAACTTCCTAGGTAATTCTTACTTATAAAAAACCGACTAGGCTATGAAGCGTAGTCGGTATTCATCTCACTCATTATCTTTAAAAGAAGCTCAACTGACGCATTTGGTCTTTAGGTTGCAGCATTACGCTTAAACCAAGCAGGCGTATTTCTCGCCCCTGTTGTCTTTTCAGTATTTCACTAAGCAGCTCTTTGAAGTGTTCACGATCGAGAGAGGCATGGATGTGTTCAATCGTGGTTTGTTGAAAGTCGGCGAACTTGAGCTTAATGCCCTGCTTGATGATCGCTTTGCTTGGGCTAGCCTTTTCTAAGCGAGTCTCGAGTTCAGGAAATAGCTTATCTTCGATTACCTGCCAACATTCTGCGTAGCTTGAAATGTTTTGGGTAAAGGTGCGCTCTACACCTACCGATTTTCGCTCGCGCTCGATGATAACTTCTCGATCATCAATGCCATGACTGCGCTTCCAGAGTGATGCACCTTGACGGCCAAACTTGAGTAGCAGGTCTCGATAGTCAGACTCTTTGATATCCTTACAAGTAAAGAAACCCGCTTGGTGCAGCTTTTCTATGCTCACTTTGCCGACACCGGGAATCTTTTCAAGTGGTAGCTCATCGATCACTGATTGCACGTCTTGTGGAGGGATAACAAACTGACCATTGGGCTTATTCAGATCTGAGGCCACTTTCGCCAAGAATTTAATCGGTGCAATTCCTGCAGAAGCTGTCAGGTTCAGTTCGTTCCAAATATCACGGCGAATAGACTCGGCAATAAGTGTTGCTGAACCGTGACACCGCTTAGAATCGGTGACATCAAGGAAAGCTTCATCCAAGGAAAGTGGTTCAATGATTGATGTGTATCGAGAGAAGATTTCACGGATCTTTTTAGATATCTCGACATAGACCGACATTCTTCCCGGCACAACCAATAGATTAGGACAAAGCTGTAGGGCCTTTCCGGTAGGCATTGCAGAGCGAACACCAAACTTGCGGGCTTCATAATTACAGGTGCTCAAAACGCCGCGTTGCTTTTCATGCCCACCAACAGCTAACGGGCGATTTCGGTAAGCAGGGTTATCACGCATTTCTACAGCCGCGTAAAAACAATCCATATCGACATGGATTATTTTTCTGACTTTCTCTTGGTCCGAACTGCACATTTGGAAATAACTCAACCTTACAACTGTATCTATGAACAGTATAATCAATTATTCTCAGATTTAAAATGATCTGGAGTCCAGCTCAACAGGTTTCACTTCATTCGCCGCCCACTATTCTGATAGTATTGTTAGGAGTATTTAGTCTATAAGTAGGGATAGCTTTTGAGTGAAAAAATACTAGTGGTAGAGGATAGTCGCGCATTCAGAAACTATCTTTACCAACAATTTAAGAACGATGGCTATGAAGTTGCGTTGGCGGAATCTGTAGAAGAAGCCAAAGCGATCTTAGAGCAAGAAACGGATTTCTTGTGTGCAGTCCTCGACTACTGTTTACCTGACGGCCAAGACGGCGAGATCATTGATCTCGTCTTAGGCTATCAACAGAAAATCATTGTCCTGACCGGGATGTTCGACAATCAACTGCGAGAGCAAGTCCTAGCCAAAGGCGTTATCGATTACATACTTAAAGACAGTATGTCATCAGTAAGCTACCTACTTCCCCTGGTTCAAAGAATTTCGAATAATCGCCATCACAAAGCATTGGTTGTCGATGATTCAGCGGTCGTTCGCCGTTACATAGCTCAACTTCTAGAACACCAATATATCCAAACTATCCAAGCCGAAGATGGCGAACAAGCATTAAAGCTCCTTCATAACGATCCCGATATTACGTTCGTTGTTACAGACCATGATATGCCGAAGAAAGACGGTATAGCGATGATCCGTGAGATACGACGCGATCACGACAGAAACCAGTTGGCTATTCTAGGGTTATCAGGCAGCGATGATCGCACCATGACAGCTCGATTCCTTAAAGCGGGGGCTAACGACTTCCTTTACAAGCCTTTTAACCAAGAAGAATTTTTTTGCCGTATCCATCAACTGCTTGATATGAAAGAAGCGGCCAACGAGCTATTTCGACATGCCAACGAGGATGCTCTTACTGGCTTATGGAACCGTCGTTACCTGTTCAATCAAACATGTAAAGGTTGTGAGCAGCGCAGTATAGCCATGATGGATATCGACTTCTTCAAGAAAGTGAACGACACCTACGGTCACGATGGTGGTGATGCAGTCCTCGTGGAAGTCGGCAAGATCATCAAAGACCATTTTAAAGATGATGTTGCTGTACGCTTCGGTGGCGAAGAATTTTGTATTCAGTCGTGTGGTTCGTTTGAGAGCTTTGTTGACAACTTAGAGTCCATGAGAGAAGCCATTGAAAGCCATGTTGTTGAGCATGACTCTCAAAGAATCAAGGTCAGTATCAGTATCGGCGTAACCGATTTAGACGCGAAGCTAGATGAGCAGATCAAAGCCGCTGATGAGCTTCTTTATACGGCAAAAGAGCAAGGTAGAAACCAACTAGTGTTTGCGCGTAACAGCATGCAAATCGAACAATAGTCATTCGCCTCTGTTTCCATTTTTGGTATACCAAGATTAATTGCTAGACCTCAAAACTAAAAAAGCTCAAGACGATAATCTTGAGCTTTTCAATTTGAGGGCATAGATAACTCTATCCCCTATGACTGTCACCAATTAAGCGATACGGTCTTTACTCCAAGCCGCTTCTTTTTGTTGACGCTCAGCCAGCTTCTCTTCACGGTAAGCTTCACGTGCTTCACGCTTCTTACGCGCGTCACAAGGTTCAGGGCAGTTACATACTTTATCAATACCAACAGCACCTAAACCGCCACAGCTACCTTTCACAACTTTCTTTTGGATAATGTAGCCAATTGACATCGCTGCGATTACTGCAAGAAAAACACCAAATGTAATCAGAAATGTATTCATAATTATCTCGCTTACCTTATTTACCTAAGTATGGCTTAAATGCTTCAGAAGCAATTTCTTTAAAGCCATCTGCTGTTTTTACCACCATGAACACTGGGATGTTATGTTGGTTTGCGACTTCCATTCCTTTTTCCTCACCTAAGACCATAAGGCCCGTAGATAAGCCGTCTGCAGTCATTGAAGACGGGTTTAAAACAGTCACAGAAACCACTTTATGGTGAAGAGGCTTTCCTGTTTCAGGGTTGATGATGTGTGAGTAACGAACACCATCACGTTCAAAATAGTTACGGTAATCACCAGAGGTTGCGATAGCCATATCACCCGGCTCGATGATCTCTTGGATATTACGCTCATCAACGCTTGGTTTCTCAATCGCGATACGCCAGCCCACGTTCTCACGGTTTAAACCTTTCAGACGAATTTCGCCACCAACTTCAACCATGTAGTTGTGAATACCGATAGAATCAAGGTAGTCAGCGACGACGTCAACACCCCAACCTTTTGCAATCGTGGATAGATCGACATACAGGTTAGGTAGGTCTTTCTTCAACATGTTGCCTTCAACACTAAGATGATGGATACCAATCTTAGCCTTGCGAGCCGCCAGCTCTTCATCTGATGGCACAACTTCAGGACGAGCTTCAGGACCAAAACCCCATAAGTTAACTAACGGACCAACCGTTACATCCAGAGCTCCTTCAGTAAGACCGTTCAAACGAATCGCTTCTTTCACAACCGTCGCTGTTTGCTCAGATACTTCGAACGCATCCGCACCTTTATGCTGGTTGAAACGGCTTAATTCGGAATCTTCACGGTAAGTCGACATCTGGTCGTTTACTTCTTCAAGTAGACGATCGATCTCTGTATGAACTTCATTAGACTCAGGAAATTCATCACCATTGATGTATTTAATATTGTAACTCGTGCCCATCGTTGGGCCACTCAAATGCACTTGCTCTCTTGACTGCTCACAGCCCGCAAGAAAAATCAAAGAAGTTAATGCAACAAGCCAAATTCTCACTTGCTTACTCCTGTCTAATGTTGAGGATTTATATAAGGAAAAATAAGAGTAAAAAATAGGTATTTTGAATGCCTTACTCTTTCTTATATAAGCCAGTATGTTGTCAAAAGCTGTCTTAGAAAAACAAATGGCTGACTCGTAGGAGTCAGCCATAATATCAATCACTTAAGTGGATTAACCACCGAAGTCATCTAGTAGGATGTTTTCATCTTCTACACCAAGATCTTTCAGCATGCCGATAACAGCAGCGTTCATCATCGGTGGACCACACATGTAGTACTCACAATCTTCAGGAGCTTCGTGATCCTTCAGGTAGTTTTCGTACAGTACATTGTGGATGAAACCAGTGTAACCGTCCCAGTTGTCCTCTGGTTGAGGATCAGACAGTGCACAGTGCCACACGAAGTTTTCGTTTGCAGCCGCTAGGCCATCGAAATCTTCAATGTAGAACATCTCACGCTTAGAACGTGCGCCATACCAGTAAGACATCTTACGAGTAGACTTAAGACGCTTAAGTTGGTCGAAGATATGAGAACGCATAGGCGCCATACCTGCACCACCACCGATGAATACCATTTCATTGTCTGTGTCTTTAGCAAAGAACTCACCAAATGGACCAGAAATAGTACACTTGTCGCCTTCTTTAAGAGACCAGATGTATGAAGACATCACACCAGGAGCAACATCAGGGTTGTTTGGCGGCGGAGTCGCGATACGAACGTTCAACTTGATGATACCTTTCTCTTCTGGGTATGAAGCCATTGAGTAAGCACGGATTGAATGTTCTTTAACGATAGACTCGTAACGGAATAGGTTGAACTTATCCCAGTCACCACGGTATTCCTCAGGAATATCGTAATCTGCGTATTTCACGTGATGTGGTTCAGCTTCAATCTGAATGTAACCACCCGCGCGGAACGGTACTTCTTCACCTTCAGGGATTGCTAGCGCAAGTTCTTTGATGAAAGTAGCTTCATTGTTATTCGAGATAACAGTACATTCCCACTTTTTAACACCAAAGATATCTTCGTCTAGTTCAATCTCCATGTCAGTTTTCATAGCAACTTGACATGCAAGACGTTCGCCTTCGCGAGCTTCACCTTTTGTGATGTGATCAAGTTCAGTTGGAAGGATGTCGCCACCACCAGACTTAACTTTTACACGACACTGACCACAAGAGCCACCGCCACCACAAGCAGAAGATACGAAGATACCAGCGCCAGCCAGGGCACCAAGTAGCTTGCTACCAGGTTGAGTAACGATCGCCTTTTCAGGGTCGCCGTTTACTGAAATAGTGATGTCACCTGATGGTACTAACTTAGACTTAGCGAAAAGAATCACTAGTACTAGAGCCAGTACAATAATGGTAAACATCGCTACGCCAAGAATAATACTAAACATTTGTTATTCCTTATTACTGGGTGCTTACCCTACAGTTGAACACCAGAGAAAGACATAAAGCCTAACGCCATCAGACCAACAGTAATGAACGTGATACCAAGGCCACGAAGACCTGGAGGTACGTCAGAGTACTTCATCTTCTCACGGATACCCGCAAGAGCAACGATAGCTAACATCCAACCCACACCAGAACCGAAGCCGTAAACAACAGATTCAGCAAAGTTGTAGTCACGAGTTACCATGAAAGATACACCACCAAAGATTGCACAGTTAACTGTGATCAGTGGAAGGAAGATACCTAGTGCGTTGTACAAAGGTGGGAAGAAACGGTCTAGAACCATCTCTAGGATTTGTACAAGTGCCGCGATAACACCGATGAATGCGATGAAGTTAAGGAAACTTAAATCGACACCTTCAACAAGCGCGTTTTCTTTCAGGATGTGTGTGTAAACAAGGTTGTTTACAGGAACAGCGATTGTAAGTACTACAACTACCGCAACACCAAGACCAAAAGAAGTTTTAACTTTCTTAGATACCGCTAGGAATGTACACATACCTAGGAAGAAAGAAAGCGCCATGTTTTCGATGAAAATCGATTTAACTAGCAGACTAATATAATGTTCCATGACTACCTTACCCCTTCGCTTCTACTTGTTCTGGTTTGAACACACGAATTGCCCAAATCAAGAAACCAATTAGGAAGAATGCAGAAGGTGCTAGAAGCATCAAGCCGTTTGGCTGATACCAACCACCGTTGCTCACTAGAGGTAGTACTTCCATACCAAATAGTTTGCCAGAGCCTAGAAGCTCACGGAAGAAACCAACAGTGATAAGAACGAAACCGTAACCAAGACCGTTACCAAGACCATCGATTAGAGATGGGATTGGCGCAGACTTCATTGCGAATGCTTCAGCACGACCCATTACAATACAGTTAGTAATGATTAGGCCTACGAATACAGATAGCTGCTTAGAGATATCGTATAGGTATGCTTTAAGCACTTGGTCTACCACGATTACTAGTGATGCGATAATTGCCATCTGAACGATGATACGCACACTGTTAGGAATGTGGTTACGGATCAAAGAAACGAAGAAGTTAGACAGAGCAGTAACGAACATTACCGCGATAGTCATAACAAATGCTGTTTCTAGCTTAGTGGTTACCGCAAGAGCAGAACACACACCAAGAACCTGTAGCGCGATTGGGTTGTTGTCCAACACCGGCGCTAAGATGCTCTTTTTAATTTCTTTTGCACTAGACATTAGTTCAGACCTCCGTCACGAACTTTTGCTAGGAACGGACCAAAGCCCATATCACCTAACCAGAAGTCAAATGTATGTTGAACACCAACGCTAGTCAGTGTTGCACCAGAAAGGCCATCTACACCGTGCTCAGAACCTTGAGGAGCGCCACCTTTAACAACCTGAATAGCAGGTTTGTGGTTTTCGTCGAATAATTTCTTACCAACGAATTGAGCGCGCCAAGATGGGTTCTCAACTTCACCACCAAGTCCAGGAGTTTCACCTTGCTCGTAGTAAGTGATACCAGAAACTGTGTTGCCATCAGTTTCTACCGCAACGAATGCGTACATCATTGACCATAGACCGTTACCGTGAACAGGGATGATAACTTTAGAAGTTTCAGCGCCATCTTTCACAAGGTATACAGTACCCGTGTTAGCACGACGAAGGATCTTAGCGATGTCATCTTCAGCTGAAAGCTTGATTGACTGAGCTGGATCTTTTGCCGCTTTACGTTGGTCGTATGCAGCAGCATCGCCGTCAACGAAATCGCCAGTAGCGAAATCAACTAGACGAGGTTCAATGTTCTCTGCGTACAGTTCAGGGATATTACCCGCAAGTTCAATGCCCGCAACTTCAAGGATCTTAGTTTGCTGATCTAGAACCGCGTTAGCTTGTTGCTTAGGTTTAAGAACAACTGCAGCTGTTGAAACGATGATTGAGCACACTAGGCTCAATGCGATAACAACAAACAGCGTCTTTTTAATGCTATCGTTATTACTTGCCATAGCGCGCTAGTCTCCGCTTAATGTTCTTCTCGATTACAACGTGGTCAAACAGAGGAGCAAATAGGTTTGCGAATAGAATCGCAAGCATCATGCCTTCTGGGTATGCAGGGTTAACTACACGAATCATTACACACATTGCGCCGATTAGGATGCCGTACCACCACTTACCACCATTGGTAAATGACGCTGATACAGGGTCTGTTGCCATGAAGAACATACCAAATGCGAAGCCACCTAGAACTAGGTGCCAGTGCCAAGGCATGCTGAACATTGCGTTAGTGTCAGAACCGATCACATTAAACAATGTTGATACAGCAATCATACCGATCATAACACCAGCAATGATGCGCCATGAAGCAATGCCCATGTATACGATCATTGCAGCACCGATCATAAGTGCAAGCGTTGATACTTCACCGATAGAACCTGGAATGTTACCAATGAATGCGTCCATCCAAGTGATCGTCTCACCAGATACCGTGTTCATTAGCGCGCTACCACCGCCTTGAGCCCATTGGCTAAGCGCTGTTGCACCAGAGAAACCATCAGCTGCAGTCCAAACTACGTCACCAGAAATCTGAGCAGGGTATGCAAAGAATAGGAACGCACGGCCAGCAAGTGCAGGGTTTAGGAAGTTACGACCCGTACCACCAAAAATCTCTTTAGCAACAACAACACCGAAGGTAATACCTAGTGCAGCTTGCCATAGAGGAAGTGTTGGCGGAACAATAAGCGCGAACAAGATAGAAGTAACAAAGAAACCTTCGTTAACTTCGTGCTTACGCACCATACAGAACAGTACTTCCCAGAAACCACCAACGATAAAGACCGTCGCGTAGATAGGTAAGAAGTAAGTCGCACCCAAGAGCATCTTACTGCCCCAACCTGCATCGGCTCCTAAGGAGGCTCCAAGCATTTCGGTTAGCCAGTAGTGCCAGTTACCATCAATGATAGAAACTAGTTCTGCACCTGAATACATGTGGTTTAGTGCTGCAATAGCTTGACCACCTGCGTTGTACATACCCCAGAACATTGCTGGGAATACCGCAAGCCAAACCATGATCATGATACGTTTTAAGTCAACGCTATCACGGACATGCGAGCTTTTCTTTGTAACTGTACCTGGTGTGTAGAAAAGTGTTGCTGCAGCTTCGTAAAGCGCAAACCACGTTTCGTGTTTACCACCTGGTTCAAAATGATGCTCGATGTCTTCAATAAACTTTTTAAGGCCCATGAAAATTACCCTTCCTTCACAATTGTATCTAGGCATTCACGAAGTAACTGACCGTACTCGTACTTACCAGGACATACAAAGGTACACAGTGCTAAATCTTCTTCATCTAGCTCTAGCGCACCAAGTGCTTGTGCACTATCAACGTCGCCAGCACATAGATCGCGAAGCAGCAAAGTAGGCTCCATATCTAATGGCATTACTTTCTCGTAGTTACCAATTGGAACCATAGAGCGATCACTACCGTTTGTTGTCGTTGTCATGTTGAACAACTGACCTTTAAACACGTGACCAAGGAATGAACGAGTAACAGAGAACTTGTTCTTACCAGGCATAGCCCAGCCAAATAGCTCTTTATCACGACCTTCACGAAGAACCGAAACCTGTTGATGGTAACGGCCAAGGTAAGCATGTGGACCTGAAGCGTGAACACCAGATAATACTGAACCTGAGATCAGGCGAACTTCACCTGGCATCAACTCGCTGTCCGTCAACTCTTCAAGGCTAGCACCAATTTGAGTACGAACTAGGCGTGGGTTATTAACTACTGGACCAGCCAGAGAAACAACACGCTCAGAGTAAATCTCACCAGTAAGGAACAACTTACCGAATGCGATAACGTCTTGGTAGTTAATGCTCCACGCTACATTTTGTGCATTTACCGGGTATAGGTAATGCATATGCGTGCCTGCAAGACCTGCAGGGTGTGGGCCATCAAAAACATATTCTTCAACGTTAGACTGAGCTGAACGAGGTAAGCTAGTACCTTTTTTACAAACGTACACTTTACCGTTAGTCAGAGTTGAAAGAAGATCTAAACCAGCAACGAAAGCATCAGACTGCTCGTTAATGATTAATTCTGGCTCAGCTGCTAGCGGATTAGTATCCATAGCAGTAACGAAAATAGCCTGAGTTTCAGAATCAACTGCTGGAACCTTGCTGAACGGACGAGTTCGCAAAGCGGTCCATGCGCCAGACTCAACTAACTGAGCTTTAACCGTTTCACGGTCAAGACTTGCTAGTTGGTTAGCTTCATAGCTATTGAACGTGATTTGCTCATTGCCTGCTACTTCAATCACTACTGATTGAAGAACACGCTTAGCACCACGGTTCACTTCAATAACTTTACCGCTTGCTGGAGAAGTAAATACAACACCTGGGTTCTTTTTATCTGCAAAAAGAACTTGGCCTTTCTTCACTTCATCACCAACGCGAGCATGCATCGTAGGACGCATACCAACGTACTCTTCGCCAAGCAAGGCGACTTTAGTGATGGACTTACCATCATTAATCACCTGGGATGGAGTTCCTGCGATAGGAAGATCCAAACCCTTCTTTATTGTAATCATACGCACTTGCACTACTTTATCGGGAAAAAGATTCTTTTAATTGCGTAAATTCAGGACGTTTTAAAATCGCCCTTAGACACGACATTACAGTGTCCGGTTTTGGTAAATTTGAGATACCAAAATCGCAACATTTTCATAATAAAATCACCACACGAATCATGTGAGATTTATCAGGTGCGATATTCTAGCATTTTTTGACAACTCGATGCCATGACCAATAACTTGAATACAGCCTTTATTTGGTGAGATTTGAAGCATATGGCCTCTCAAATATGTATAAATTTGACGAGCCGCACAGATAAAATGGCTTTTGAATCGTGTTTTAAACAAGAGATTAATACTCTGTCACAAACTAATATTTTACTAGTTATGTTGAAACACTGTTAATAAAAACATTACTCATTGTAGGTATTTGAGCTCGTTCAATTTGACATCAGTTTGGGTGATATAAGAACGAAAAATACATACGTTTGACGACAAAAAAAGCGCCATGGCGCTTTTCTCTGTATATAGGCCTTCTTACTTTCCGCCACCCATACACATTGGACTGTCTGGCACGCTATCTAGCTGCTTCATCCATTCATCTTTTGTATAAGTGTGAATAGACAGTGCGTGGATATTATTGGCTAACTCTTCTGAAAGTGCCTTATTTACCGCTCGATGACGAGCAATAAGACGCAAACCTTCAAACACATCGCTGACAACAATCACTTTGAAATGACTCTCAGAACCAGCCGGAACATTGTGCATATAGCTCTCATTGACCACGTTTAAATGACTTGGTGAAAACTCATTGTGCAATTTTGTTTCGATAACTTCTTGGATCATTGTGATTCCTTAATAACGTATTGGCATTATCCGTGGGCTGAGTATAAACCCTAACAGGTCGAGTGTCTGAGTATTTCATAGCGAATGGCATAGGTTTGGTTGAGTTTTTTCTATCTTGTTCAGCCTGCATTTGAGACAATATCTTTGTTATTTCTTACATAAGTATCTCAAGCAATGAAAACCGAACTTACCCTTCACGACAGAACTTTGACCTTACATCGTTTCCCGAAACGTTCAAATGAAACCCTTCAAGCTTGGGATGCGGGCGACGAATACATTATTAGCCATGTTGAAGAGATGAACCTTGAACCTGGTAAACACATCCTGATCATGAACGACAGCTTCGGTGCCCTATCGACTTGGTTCTCGAAAGATCATGATGTCACTATGATGAGCGACTCATTTATCTCTCACCGTGGCGCCCTGAAAAACTTGCAGCGCAATCAAAGTAACCGAGTGAACTTCTTGAACACGATGGATGATATCCCACACGGTATCGACCTTGTGATCATGCAGCTGCCAAAAACAAATCGTCACCTAATCTGGCAACTGAGCCAGCTACGCCAAGCATTGCCTGTAGGCTGCCAAGTGATTGGCGTCAACAAGGTAAAAGAGATTCACACTTCTACGCTTAACCTGTTCGAAAAGTACCTAGGCGAAACCAAAACATCACTAGCGAAGAAAAAACACCGCTTAGTATTCTCGTCTCCAAACTGCCAGCCTATTCAAACAGTAGAGCCTTTTGTTGAATGGGATGTGGACGGTGAAGATATCCGTCTGAAAAATTTACCAAATGTTTACTCAGGGGAAGCACTCGATCAAGGCGCTCGCTATATGCTAGAGCATATCCCTCAAGATCCAGAGCTGCGTCATATCATCGACCTAGGCTGTGGCAACGGTGTATTGAGCGTAAAAGCAGGGCAATTGAACCCACAAGCTCGTATTACCTGTGTGGATGAAAGCTTTATGGCTGTGGAGTCAGCACGCCAAAACGTCAAGGATAACCTTGGTGAAGACGGCAACTTCCAGTTCATCGCCAACAACTGTTTAGATGGCTTTAAGAAAAACAGCACCTACTTAGTGATGTGTAATCCTCCATTCCATCAGCAACAAGCGATTACTGATCACATTGCATGGCAAATGTTCTGTGATGCAAAGCATGTTCTTAGCAATGGAGGCAAATTAATTGTTATTGGCAACCGACACCTCGGATACGATGTCAAACTAGCGAGACTATTTGGTGAAGCTAACGTTGAAACGCTTGAACTAAACCAAAAATTTGAGATATTACAAGCAACAAGAGAGCCTGCGAATTTTAATAAATAAGCAGAAACGACTTCACAAGAATTTAAGATACCGAGCTTCTGGTGTGAATTTAGAAAGGATAAAGGAATGAAAAAACTGATTTTGGCTGCTTCTATTATGGCTTTGACAGCATGTTCAGCCCCTCAGCAAGAACAGATCAATGTAATGCCAGAAGCTTCACTAAGCTCAAGCAACCTTGTACAAGGCAAAACATACACACTAACCAGTAAAGATGTTCGTGCCGCTCAATATGTTGCATTGGTTGATAGTGGCCGTTCAAACATTCAGCCAATTCACGCTAAGCAAAACATGCGTATTTCTCTAGAAAATGCTGTTGCACAGCAGTTAGAGTCTCAAGGTTTTCGTGCGAGCGTAAACAGTGAAAACTCGATTGTTTTAGAGATTCAAGAAGCACTCGTTACCGTAGAGCACACCATTATGGAAAACAAAATGGACGGTAAAGTAACGCTTGAAGTTACCGCTGAAACACCTGAAGGCAAACTAGTTAAAACATTCAACGGCACTGCAACACGCACTGGTGCATTGAGTGCATCTAACGACGACATCTCTATGGTTCTTAATGACGTGATTAACTTGGTTCTTACTGAGATCGCTAACGACCAAGAGCTACAAACTTACATGAAGGAACGTTTCTAATGGGTCGTATTTTATCTTCTATCGCATTAATGCTAGTGAGCGTGAGCGTTTGGGCTGGTCCTAAAGTAAACGTGGAAACAACATTAGGCGACTTCACTATTGAGCTTAACCAAGAACAAGCACCGGTTAGTGCGGAGAACTTCCTAAAATACGTTGCTGACGGCAGCTACGAAGGCACTATCTTCCACCGTGTTATTCCTGGCTTTATGGCTCAAGGTGGCGGCTTCGATCAAGAGATGAATCAACAAGCAACTTACGCTCCTATCAAGAATGAAGGCAGCAATGGCTTGAAGAACGATACAGCAACAATCGCGATGGCTCGTACTAATGCGCCAGATTCTGCAACTCGTCAGTTCTTCATTAACTTCTCTGATAATGACTTCTTGAACGCAAAAGGTAGCAACCCAGGCTACGCTGTATTCGGCAAAGTAACTGAAGGTTTTGATGTTGTTCAAAAGATGGCAACGATTCCAACCAAGCGAATGGGCCGCATGTCAGACATACCAGTTGACCCAATCGTCATCACTAAAGTGACCCTTCTTAAGTAATCCAATCTAACGCCCTTATTTCTTAAGGGCGTTTTTCTACACAAGGACGCCCTATGTCATCAGGCACTCCCTCTCTTTCTTGGATGCAGACTTTCCGCAGCTACCTAGATAAACGCCTACTTTGGGTGTTTATGCTCGGCTGTTCGAGTGGCTTCCCATGGGTTCTTATTGGATCCAATATGTCTGGTTGGCTAAAAGATGCAGGTTTAACGCGTGCTGCCATCGGCTACTTTGGCAGTGTGTTTGCCGTGTATGCGATTAACTTTCTATGGGCACCATTGGTAGACCGAGTAAAACTGCCGGTGCTTCACGCAATACTCGGCCAGCGACGCAGTTGGATCTTTTTCTGCCAATCCATTGTTTTAATCGGTACCTTATTCATCGCAGGCGTCAATCCCGCAGAGAACTTGGCGTTTACTTCAATGTTGGCGCTCGCTATTGCCATTGCCTCAGCCACGCAAGACATCGCGATTGATGCATTTCGTATTGATACCTTCCCAAAATCCGAAGCATCAAAACTGCCGCAAGCTTCTGCAATGGCCGTAATTGGTTGGTGGACGGGGTATTCACTACCAGGCTACCTTGCCTTTATTAATGCAGACTCAATCGGTTGGAATGGCGTGTATTACGGAATGGCAGGTGTCGTTGTTGTATTAATGCTGTTTACTCTTTTTGTCGGAGAGCCAAATACACAACGTGAAGCCCTACAAGAACAAGCACAACAGCGACACAATAAAGTGGTCGGCTCAAAGCTTGTCGCTTGGTTCAGTGTGACGGTAATTGAACCATTTTATGATTTCTTCAAAAGAAACGGAGTTCAAGTTGCCATTACTCTATTGCTGTTTGTGTTCCTATTTAAGATAGGTGAAGCCTTCCTAGGTCGCATGTCGATCACCTTCTATAAAGAGATAGGTTTCAGTAATGAACAGATCGGTCATTACTCCAAGTTAATTGGCTGGGGCGCGACGATATTCTTCACTTTGGTAGGCAGTGTCTTCAATGTGAAATTCGGTATTGTACGCGGACTGATGATTGGCGGTGTTGCCATGGCAGCCAGTAATCTAATGTTTGCATGGATCGCTCAAGCAGGCCCAAGTGAAACACTGTTCTTGGCAACGATTATTGTCGATAACTTCACGACCGCCTTTTCAACAGTAGCTTTTGTCTCTTTCTTAACGTTATTAACTGGGCAGGCCTTCTCTGCAACCCAATATGCATTACTCGCATCCTTGGGTAACTTCGGTCGAACAACACTGGCTTCATTTAGTGGTGAATTGGTCGATTACCTCAATGATTGGTCAACCTTCTTTATACTGACCGCACTTATGGTGATTCCAAGTTTGATCATGCTCTACTCGTTACGCCACTTTTTCACGGATTTATTAGAGAAAGCCAAAACTAACCAAGAATAGAGTCAAAGAAAACAAATAAGAAGAGGGTAGCATTGATCTACCCTCTTCTACGTTCTGTCTTCAGATCTAGTCTGTTGTTTCACTGACAATTAGGTTAAAACCCGTACCCATCGAATCATCAATCGCCA
The DNA here is from genome assembly GCF_041469805.1 of Vibrio sp. 10N.286.48.C11. NCBI lineage: Bacteria > Pseudomonadati > Pseudomonadota > Gammaproteobacteria > Vibrionales > Vibrionaceae > Vibrio > Vibrio sp. 10N.286.48.C11. The sequence continues at coordinate 59,519 of NZ_JBFRLK010000001.1, forward strand.
CGACTTGATACACCACACCATCAGCTAAGGTTGCGGGCGCAGAGTCGATAGCCACAACTGACGGCTGACCCGCTACAGTAATCGTCACAAAGTAAGACCCCGCCGCAACATAAATGCCATTCGCATAATCTCTGAATTTCACATCACTTAGCGCCGGAGTGCTACCAGAGATACCCGTGTTTTCTGTTAAGTAGATATCAACCGAAGCCGCAATTGGGTTAGCCGCCGCATGGGTAATGTTTAACACCGCACTGGTCGCAACCGGGCGACGGTTTTCAGGAACAACGAGTGGTTCCAAATTGAGTGGACTTAACGTACCCACTGCATAAATGCTGTAATCCATCCCAGCAAATACAGCTAAACCATCAACATCGATAAATGTTGGAGTCGTCGTTGCAGTTTCGTAAATATCAATATCGTAGCTACCTGCAGCCAAGTCTAGGAAGCCGCGAATCTCTTTAAACATCAGAGCATCAAGAGGAGCAAACTTAGTAGAGTTAACGAACACATCGACATCAGGTGCACCATCAACCAAATGCCCCACTCTCACTTCTGCCTTTTCTGCCATATCGTAGATTAAAGATGAACCCTGACCATCCATCACCATCAACTTCACCGGAGATGCACTGTTTGAATCAGCTCTTGGCACCGCCGCAATCGTTAGCTCGCTACCGCCAGAAAGAGTGATTTCTCCAGAGTCAAAAGCAATAGCACTACCACTCACGGTTTCTAATCTCACTCGGTATTGCCCTTCTGGGATATTGAGTACGTCAGTAAAGTCCTTATAACCGAGAGTACCAAGCGGAGCGCCCAATGGATCATTCGGTGCCGTTACATATAAGTTCACATCCCCAACCCCTGTTGCCGCGTGAACAACTTGCACATCTAAACTTGAACTTGTTGCCGTTCCCTCAGCAGGCCTTGTAACAACTAAAGCCTCAACCGGGTTATTAGAACCATCAGCATCGCCGACCACCATTACGGTGTAATCTAGGTTACCGCTCAAATCGAATTGGCTTGGCGGAATCACAGTCGCTACTGCGTCACCTGGGAGTTGGACATCGACTTGCAGGGTTGTCTGTCCTTGATCTACTGAGGTATATCCGGATGCTTGAGCATAATCGACACCGCTCCAACGAGCCTGACTATTTACTAAGACATTAGCCAACGGAGCATCTGGCGATGCATGTACAGCTTGTAGTTGAGTTGTTGGTTCATCGTCATCATCACACCCCACAATGAACAGGGCTGACATCGCTACCGCGAGTACTGGTGAATATTTCATCGGTCTTCTCTCCAAAAAAGTTAGACCAGTTCGTCACACAAATGATTAGTCCAATAACTAATCTTTAAAAATTGTCTCAAAATCTAGTGCAGTGAACTGTCTTTAATTCTCCGTGATTCAAAAAGTAGCTAGGTTGAAATTCCTAGTCAGTCATCACATGAGTTGTTCATCAATTGATTCCAACATCATTACGAAGTTGGTCAAAAATAGATCAAAGACAAGATTGAAAGGAGGTTTGAATGAGTCATTTTTAAAGAGAAAACGCTTAGAAAGGAATACTGTTGATTTTGATATGCATGTCACTCTAATTAGTAGAATCGTTTGCTTAGCACAGTATTTCACCTATTTATCCACAAAATAATCGAGTTTCACAAAATCAATAGAATTAGATGTGCACCAAGATGCATTGACACATTAAAGTTCCATCATTTAGATCGTTAGTGTGATCAAGCTCACCATAATAATTATAGTTTTCACTCTGTCTCACTTTTATTTGAGAACAAAATCGCTATTATGCTCGACATTCGGACATACAAACACGCACGGATTAGCGGGTTACTTATTTTAAACATAGAGAGTTCCATTATGCGTAAATCACTTTTAACTCTTGGCCTACTTGCAGCAGCATCTGCTCCAGTAATGGCAGCTGACTATACTGACGGCGATACTCACAAGAACGATTACAAATGGATGCAGTTCAACCTAATGGGCGCATTCGACGAGCTACCAGGTGAATCTTCACACGACTACATTGAAATGGAGTTTGGTGGCCGTTCAGGAATTTGGGAATTATATGGTTACGTTGATTTCTTTAATGTTCTAAATAATGACAGCAGTGACAAAGCTGGTTCTGACCGTATCTTTGCAAAATTTGCACCTCGTATGTCTCTAGATGGCCTTACAGGTAAAGACCTGTCTTTTGGCCCAGTAAAAGAGCTATACATCGCGAACCAAACTGTAATCAATGGCGGCGCTGAGTACTCTTTCGAGACTACTGAATTAGACCAAGACGGTAATCCTGTAGTTAAGTCCAATGAGCCTCTATACCAAACATTCATTGGTCTTGGTTCTGATGTAGAAGTGCCATGGTTAGGTAAAGTTGGTCTAAACCTATACGGTATGTACGATCTAAACGCTAAAGACTGGAATGGTTACCAAATTTCAGCTAACTGGTTCAAACCATTCTACTTCTTCGAAAATGGTTCATTTGTATCTTACCAAGGTTACATTGATTACCAATTTGGTGTTAACGATGATTTCGCTGCATTGAACTCTTCTCATGGTGGTCAAATGTACAACGGTCTTTACTGGCATAGCGATCGTTTTGCTCTAGGTTACGGTCTAAAAGCTTACAACGACGTATACGGCCTTAAAGATGGCGGTTTAGCTGGCAAAACTTCTGGCTTTGCTCATTACGTAGCAGCTACTTACAAGTTCTAATTGAACTTCTAAGAAAGTTTCCTAAATGGCACCCTCGGGTGCCATTTTTTATTGCTTTCATTTAATGCCTCGCTATCCTTGCAGCATCACTTTCTTATCTCGGTATTGCTGTGAACATCATTATTGTTGGGCCAGGGGCCATCGGCTCTTTATGGGCAATAAAACTACTTCAAGCTGGTCATAATGTGTCTTTGTGGAGTCGTTCCACTGATAACTCAATTGACTTATCACTTGATGGACAAGCTTCCCTTTCCTTCAGTAACAACAATATCGAACGATTAGCCGCGAGTGATCTGGTTATCTTCACCGTCAAGGCTTGGCAAGTCGAAACCGCAACCACTCCGCTCCTCCAACATCTCGACCCAGACACCATTCTAATGTTCATGCACAATGGAATGGGCGCGGTCGACAACATTGCCACTCAAATTAATGCTCACCCGATAGTATTGGCAACCACGACCCAAGCAGCATTCAAACCTGATCGTAATAGTGTATCTCATACAGGAATAGGACAAACCCAGTTGGGTGCTTTTAACCAAACGGGTCAACAGTGCACGTTTTTGGTTGATGTATTGGATGATGCTCTCCCCACTGTGAGTTGGAACCCACAAATAAAAATCGCGCTTTGGACTAAACTCGCCATCAACTGTGCTATCAACCCACTGACTGGGTTAGAGCAAGTCAAGAATGGCGAACTTGCAGAGCAAAAGTTTGGAGATACTTTAAGCTCTATCGTTGAAGAGCTCACAAAAGTTATTCAGGCAGAAGGTATTGATTGTTCGATCGAAGAGTTAGAAGCGAGCGTCAAACAGGTAATCCAAGCCACAGCCCAGAACAACTCATCCATGAAGCAGGATATGTTTTACCAACGCAAGACAGAGATCGACTTCATCACTGGACACCTGATAAAAACAGCAAATAAGCATCAGATAGAAGTTCCCGTTAACCAAAAGCTGTTCGATCAAGTCAAAGAGCAAGAAAATAGCTGGAATCATCAAGATTAGTCAGCAACGGTCAACAAGTCGCGATAAAATAACAATACCGCTAAGCATAACGCTGGCACCAATTTCCAAGATTTTAGGTAAGAATAGATGCTTGATATCAATCACATCCGAGAGCAGTTTCCTGCGCTATCACAAACCATCAATCAACAACCATTGATTTACTTAGACAGCGCGGCAACGACACAAAAACCTCAGGTAGTTATTGATGCCATTAGCCAATATTACTCCAAACAAAATGCCAATGTTCACCGTGGTAGCCATAGCTTAACAGCGAACGCGACCAGTCAGTTTGAAGCTACCAGAGATAAGGTCGCTCAGTTTATCGGTGCAAGCTCTTCAAAAGAGATCATCTGGACTCGTGGTGCCACCGAGGCGCTCAATCTAATTGCTCAAACTTACGCAAGAAGTACCCTTCAGCCAGGCGATGAGATCTTAGTGAGTGAAATGGAGCATCACGCCAACATAGTGCCTTGGCAAATTGTTGCACAACAAACCGGCGCTAAAGTCGTTAAAGTACCGATGACATCGGATTGCGAATTTGACCTAGTCGCGTTTGATACGCTTTTAAATGAACGAACCAAGATTGTTGCATTAGCTCAGATAACCAATGTGACGGGTTCTCGTCAGCCAATTGAAGCTGTCATAGAAAAAGCACACAAGATGAATGCGATTGTTGTGGTCGATGGCGCGCAAGGCATCGTCCATGAGCCTATTGATGTTGCAGCTTTAGGTGCGGATTTCTACGTATTCTCTGGACACAAGCTCTATGCCCCTGCGGGCATCGGTGTGCTTTACGGCAAGCTTGAATTGTTAGAAGCGATGCCACCTTGGCATGGTGGTGGCAAAATGGTCGAGCGCGTCTCTTTCTCTGGCACTACTTTTTCAGAACTGCCAGGCAAATTCGAAGCGGGCACGCCAAATGTGGCAGGAGCCATAGCACTAAGCACCGCAATAGAATGGTTAAGTGGTTTTGTACAACAAGATGTCGAAAATCATATCCACCAACTACAACACGAGACTTATCTTGCTCTCAGTAAACTGGATGACATTCAGATTTTAGGGTATCAACCTAACGCAAGTGTGATTACTTTTGTGATGGATGGTGTTCACCATCAAGATATAGCGACTCTACTGGATCAGCAAGGTATCGCAGTACGTGCAGGACATCATTGTGCTCACCCATTAATGGATGCACTTAATGTGAAAGGAACGGTTCGAATTTCATTTGGTATTTACAACAACATGGATGATGTTGAAAAGCTCGTAGCGGCGATAGAAAAAGCCGTTGATATGCTTTAGGGAGTAGCGAAATTACTTAGGGTTGGCGTTTAACGTCAACCCTTTTTGCTTCTGTGTATCAAGGAGATATTAAGCACTTAGCTCTTGGATTTGAGCAACAATCGCTTTTAATCCATTACCGCGAGATGGGCTAAGGTGGGTAATTAGACCGATTTGTTCAAAGTAACCATCAATATCGAACGCTTGAACCTGCTCTGATGTTTTTCCATCATACGCAGCCATCACTAATGCAATCAGACCGCGCACAATACGAGCATCAGAATCAGCACAAAAGTGCCAAACACCATCGATATTCTGAGAAACCAACCACACTTGGCTTTCACAACCAGACACTACAACCTGCTCACTTTTCAGTTCATCAGGCATGTTAGGTAGTTTTTTTCCCCATTGAATCACTTGGCGATAACGGTCTTCCCAGCCGCTGAATGTCTGCATTTTCGCGACAATATCATCACTGGTAATTTCAGTGCCGAAAGGAGAGCTTGGGAAGGTGGTCATTTTCATATCCAGTCGATTGTTAATTGAGTAGAAGACGTTACTTAGCGTGCTTTTGAATCAGCTTTTCTACAATACGTGAAACAGCCACAAAACCAAACGTAGCAGTTACCACCGTTGCCGCACCAAAACCCGTCGCACAATCCATGCGCTTTGGACCTTCTGCTGTTGCTTTCGCAGCGCATACACTGCCGTCAGCTTGAGGATATTTCAGCTGTTCAGTTGAGAACACACAATCGATACCAAACTTACGTGCTGGATTCTTAGGGAAATTATGATGACGACGAAGGGTGTCTTTTAGCTTCTTCGCTAGCGGGTCTTGAATCGTCTTGGTCAGATCGGCCACTTTAATTTGCGTTGGGTCGATTTGACCACCAGCGCCACCGGTAGTGATCACCTTGATTTTGTTGCTACGACAGTACGCCAGCAGTGAAGCCTTCGCTTTCATGCTATCAATCGCATCTAACACAAAGTCGAATTCTTTCGATAGGTATTCAGCCTGATTGTCTGGGCCGATAAAGTCATCAATCAGGTTAACCTTACACTCAGGATTAATCAGCTTGACGCGCTCTGCCATCACTTCGATTTTGCTCTTACCAACGGTACCCGACATAGCATGAATCTGGCGGTTAATGTTAGTTACACACACGTCATCCATATCGATCAACGTCAGCTCACCTAAACCGGTACGAGCAAGCGCTTCAACCGCCCATGAACCTACACCACCAATACCGATCACACACACATGTGCTCCTCTAAGTATGTCGACTTCACTATTGCCATACAGGCGACGAGTGCCACCAAATCGTTGGTCATAGTTTTCTGAAGCTGGAGTGGTCAATTCACGCATTCTTGCCGCCAATTTATTTCTGAGAAAAAGAAAAGAGTGCGTTTTATACGCACTCTTGAATAAAAAGTCTAGGGGATTAGCGATTCGCTTTCAATGCCCTTTTTTATTGTAGCTTACTCAACCTTTTCAGGAGGCAAAGCCCAAGGCGCTTCAGTTGCGCTGCCATCTAAACCGAGCTTCCACACACGACCAAAATGCTTGTAATGGCCCGCTTCTGTACCCGCTCGAGGGCCCATGCCGTGGTAAAGGTCCAAATGGTTTTGCTTAACCGCGCCGCCCGTATCCAAAACCAATAGCAGTCTTAGTTGATGAGCGCCGCTCCAAGTACCATCAGCATTCAGTAGTGGAACCTCAGCAAGAATCGGTGTTCCCATAGGTAAGATAGAGCGATCGCCCGCTACCGCCGCCATCGGTAATAGAGGAATGCCCGCGCTGCCCATTACCGATAGGTCGTCTCTCGCTTCAAAGAAAACGAAAGAAGGGTTTTGCTCAAGCAGCTCTTTCACTACTTCAGGATCGTTTGCCAATACCCACTCTTTGATTGCTTTTAGCGACATTTTTTCGCGTGGAACTAAGCCTCGTTCAATCAGAACACGGCCAATGCTCACATAAGCTTTATTATTCTTACCCGCGTAGGCGAAATACTGCAGCGTGTCATCATCACCGAAGTGCACAAATCCACTGCCCTGCACTTCCATCATAAATGGGTCGATGCGGTTTGCTGAATAACCTAACTCAAGGCCTTGACCTTCTAATGCGCCGTTGTAAATCTCTTCGCGTGTTGGACACTCTTTGCCACACTCAGGAAGCCCGTAAACAGGGTAACGGTATTCTTCATTCGCTTCGTGGCGCAGCTCCATCACAGGAGAAAAGTAGCCCGTGAACAAAACATTGCCTTGTTTATCACCACCACCTAGTTGAGCGGTTTGAACGCCAAAATTCGCTAGCTCGCTTGGATCTCCACTCAGCATCGCCCACTCATTGAGTTGTTGATAAAGCGGCTCATAGATTTTAGCCATCGAAGGGGATTTAGAAACCACCATCTCAGCTTGTTCTGCAAATGCGGTGTAGTCTCTTGGTTTATTGGATTCAACCTGATCGACCTTATTCAAGGTGCGAGGAAATTCGTCATCAAGGTGTTGCTGAGCAAGATCAGTGGGTTGAGCACAGCCAAATAACAAAGAGGCAGCGACAAGGGGAAGCCATTTTTTAATCACAAGAGTCATCCTAAAAATTCTATGCATCGAGGATGACAAAAACAGTCAGATAACACAATCTTAGATTGTAAGAGTTTACAAGAAGATAACCTATCGGACGGAGTTATCGATATGGCCCTTAAGGCGGAAGATGGGATTGTAGTGACTGTCAGAATCGAGCACCATTTCTGTATTGTCAGAATTGGTCATGCGGAAGCGATAGGTTTTATCACCCGCCTTGTATTCAAAGTAGTTTCCATCAAAGTCAAAGCTCGTCGAAACAACAGACCCACGAACTGACACACCATTAGCATTCAGAACAAACTCATCGGTCGCATAATGTGCAACATCTTGCTCTATCCAAGTGCCGTATATCAGATTGTCGGGCGTCGCCGCATTTTGCACTCGGGAAAGCACATCGCCGAACAAAGAAACCACCGCAAACGAACCCACTAAGGCTAGAACCATTAAACAGCGTTCAATGATCTTACGCTTCAACTTAGATTGATTGCGCTGATCAGCTTCGCTGTAGAGACCTTTGGTTATCTCATCGATTTTGTTCTTTGTTGCTGGAGCTTGTTGCATTCGGTGACTACTCATAAGGATGCTATGCGCATTCTACACTGAGACAGTTTATATATTGAAGCCTAGATAAGAATAGTTTGCGCTTTATTCCAAAAAGGTGTTGTTTACATTTGAATTTAAATGCTAAATTATCGAATAAACAAACAAAATGGACTTGTTCTGTGAAATTAAGAAGTACAGCGCTAGTAAAAGGTTTCAGACAATCAACCCCTTACGTAAATGCTCACCGTGGCAAAACCATGGTCATTATGCTGGGAGGCGAAGCCGTTGCCGACAGGAACTTTGGTAACATTATTAGTGATATAGCCTTGCTCCACAGCCTTGGAGTAAAGATTGTTCTCGTTCACGGGGCAAGACCGCAGATCAACCAATTGCTTGCCAAGCAAGATTGCCATACGCCTTATCACAAGAATATTAGGGTCACTGATGAATATTCTTTGGGCGTCGCTATGCAGGCTGCTGGACAGCTTCAACTTGCCATCACCGCACGCCTCTCAATGAGCTTAAACAACACGCCGATGGCAGGCACTCAACTCAATGTTATGAGTGGTAACTTCATTACGGCTCAACCGCTTGGCGTGGATGACGGTACGGATTATTGCCACAGCGGGCGTATTCGTCGAATCGATATCGAAGGGATCAATCGCACGCTTGACCAAGGTTCAATTGTACTGCTTGGCCCTATTGCCAGCTCCGTGACAGGCGAAAGCTTTAACCTACTTTCTGAAGAGGTCGCTACCCAAGTTGCTATTCGTCTAAAGGCCGACAAGCTGATTGGCTTCTGCTCCGAACAAGGGGTAACAGATGAACGCGGTAACGTGCTCGCCGAACTCTTCCCTAAAGATGCCAAGCAAATTCTAGAACGATTAACGGAATCTCAAAATCCTGCCGAAGACATGAGCACAGGAACACTGCGCTTCTTGAAAGGAGCGATCTCCGCTTGTCGAGCTGGTGTGCCTCGTTGTCATCTAATCAGCTACAAGGTAGATGGCGCATTAATCCAAGAGTTGTTCTCTTTTGACGGTATTGGAACCCAAGTGGTCATGGCTAGTGCCGAGCAAGTAAGACAAGCTCAGATTGACGATATTGGTGGCATATTTGACCTTATTCGTCCTTTGGAAGAACAAGGCATTCTCGTTCGTCGCTCAAGAGAACAATTGGAACAAGAGATTCACCGCTTTACGATTATCGAAAAAGACGGACTGATTATTGGTTGCGCTGCACTATATGCGTATCCGGAAGATCACATGGCAGAGATGGCGTGTGTGGCGATTCATCCTGATTATCGTGATGGCAACCGCGGGCAAATATTACTGGACTACATGCGTCATCAATCGAAGTCTCGTGATATCGACCAAATTTTCGTTTTAACCACACATAGCCTGCATTGGTTCCGTGAACAAGGGTTTTACGAGATCGGAGTTGATGAGCTACCGATGGAAAAACAGGGGCTGTACAACTATCAACGTAACTCAAAAATCTTAGCGTTAAATGTGTAAATAAAGTTTTGGACTAAAATCTCACTTCAAAGGAAAAATAATTGCAAATGTAATCGTTTTCTATATGAGATTTATTAACTATGCACTTTCACTCACACGTATAATTGTATAGAATTTAGACGCTTTAATAATCTTAACAAATGTTTTTATTGGAATTGCCATCTCGATAGTCATGTCGAACTCATTGAGGTGGTCACTGCACGGATTGCTATACCCGTTGACGGCCAGCACGCTAACATTAGCTATGCTCGTTAATATAAACAGCAAAAAGAGCAATATTGATATGAGAACCATTGTTTGTAACTCGCTGCAAAGTTTTTGGGATATGGCTGATAACCAATTCTTAGAAGGGCTAGACGTACACTGCGTGTTCCCTGTTAGCGAGAATCTAAAAGAGTTTATTTTGAATTGCCAAGCAAAGTACAAGATAAACCACATATCGTTTACTCGAGCGTTTTTAGGCTCTGATTCCTAATAACGCTCAAAGCAACCAAGGATGGTTGCTTTGTGTTTGTCTAGCCCTAAGTTCAAAACCTTCTCTAGCCGTCCATAACGACTAATTCGTTAAGCGACTGCCTAAACCACTCACTCGCTCTGTTTTCACCTTAATCCCACGCTTCAACACATTTGTATCGCTGAACATCATCAGTCGTTTCTTCGCACGTGTAATACCTGTATAGATAAGCTCCCGCGTTAAAATAGGGCTGAAATCTGGCGGCAAGATCATTAAGGTCAGATCAAATTCACTACCCTGAGATTTGTGTATTGTCATTGCATAAGCCGTTTCATGATCGGGCACTCGGCTTGGTAGCACAGCTTTTACGCTGCCATCGGGCAACTCAAAATAGACCTTCAAACGAGGGGTTAAGTCAGGTTGACTAGAACCCGCCTCAAGCATACAGATACCAATATCACCATTGTACAAACCCAAGCCATGATCATTTCGCGTCACCATAACAGGACGTCCGTGATACCACAGCTCATCATTATGAGGGCTCACCAAACGCCTTGCGGCCAGTGCTCTTTCAATTCTGTGGTTGAGGCCTTTAACACCAAAATCCCCTTCACGAATGGAACACAACAGTCGGCATTGGCTGAACAAATCGAGTACCGATTTCGCTCTCGCTTCTTGAGTTTCTAACTCTTCCAACGGCACATTCATTCTATTGAGGTACGCACCATACTCGTTAACCAAAGTACGCAGCATCAGGTTATAGCTGTCACTCGACAGAGGGTGGTTTTCGATATCGCCAAAACCTTTGGCAAACACTTGGTCTACTTGATTCGCAGAACCATTATTGATTGCTTTTGCCAGCTGACCGATACCGGAGCGCGCATCGAAACGATAACTCTTCTGCAGCATACACAAGCTATCCGCAATCGCAGGCGGATTCACCGCTCCAGCTTTGTCTTGTCTTGGTTTAGCTATCGCATCAAAACCTGTCATCTCTGCAATCAAATTGCCTTGCGCTGTGCTGTACCCTGCAGAGTTGAATGAACAGATATCACCGAGCACAGCACCTGCCTCTACTGAAGCGAGTTGGTCTTTATCACCCAATAAGATGAGCCTTGCGTGCTCAGGAAGTGCATCCACCAGCTTATACATCATCGACAGATCAACCATTGAAGCTTCATCCACTACCAAGATATCAAGGTGGAGTGGATTGCGTCGGTTATGCCTAAACTCAGCACGGTTAGGAATCGCGCCGAGTAATCTGTGTAAGGTGCTCGATTCGGTCGGTATGTTGGCTTTCACTTCAGGCGCTAATGGCAGCTGTTCAATTGCTTTACCGATCGACTCGGTTAAACGCGCCGCCGCTTTACCCGTTGGTGCCACTAGCTTAATCGTTGGTGTTTTACCTTGGCTGAGCGATTGCTCGACCATCGCCGACAGTAATTTGGTTACCGTGGTTGTTTTACCAGTACCCGGCCCACCAGAAATCACCGCAAAACGACGACTCAGCGCCACCGCTGCCGCGACTTTTTGCCAGTTCAAACATGCCGATAACGGCACCAAGTCGTCCAACACATCTAAGTCCGTCACCTGCTTAGCTTGTACAATCGCTTGGTCGATTGATCCCCAATCTAAAGCCTGCTCATTCACAATATCAAGATGGTCACACACCAATTGTTGGCGTAATACCTGAGACGTCTGCTGATTTGCTTCAGCCCTGGCTAAGGCGTTAAACAGAAAATGATAGCTACGTGCAAAAAGCAGATTGAGCGTTTCAGTCAGCGCTTTTTTCTGCTCAGTATTGAACTCTACCGGCTTACTTAAACGGTTTAAGGTCTCAGCCAACACAACTTCGTAGTTCCAATAACGCTGTAAATAGACACGCTGCCCATCGAACATTAGAGGCTTAACACAATCGTTGGTCGTTCCCACTAAGTTTGATGATTGAAGCACAGCCACCCAATCAATACCCAACAGTTTTTGGTTCAATTGCAGTGCAGTTTCACCGTATAACCCAAGTAACTGAGCAAGATCTGCCGCTAGTTCAGGGCCTGTCGTATGCTGCTGTATAAGCTGAGTACAAATGTGTCCTTTGCCTAATTCATGGCTCACTACCCCCGCGAGAAAGCCGATCTCTTGAGGGTAGCTCGTGGCTTGCTGAGCAAGAAAACGGGCAAATTGATAATCCAACTGACGAATAGAACCCTTATCCGCAAGAAACTGGAGTACATCCATCAGTTGCTCAGGAATAAGTGAAACTGGCTTTGCTGTGTTCGCAGTATCTATGCCGGTATTAGTGGTCGTTGTTGTCATTATAAAAGCCCCATCTGTCCAGTTTCATCGTCATTCAATTGTGCCGAACGTCTGTCTATCACTTTACCGTCAATCAATTGATCCATTTCATCAAGTAAAGCCAGTGTTGGTTTGGCCGAGAAAATACCTTGCTGAGATTGGCCGTCCATTCCTCGTAAGAACAAGTAGTACACGCCACCAAAATGTTGTTCGTAGCTGTAATTGGCAACGCGGCTGCGTAAGAAACGGTGCAACGCCAATGCATAGATTTGATATTGCAAATCATAGCGATGGTCGGCCATCGCCGATTTCAATGCCTCGCCATGGTAGACAGCAACATCATCTCCTAAGTGATTCGATTTCCAGTCGAGTACATAGTATTTACCTTGGTGCTCAAACACCAAATCGATGAAGCCTTTCAACATACCTTGCACGGTTTGGAAACCTAGATCGCCCGCTTTGGCTGACAATGGATCGTGATATTGAATGGTTTGATTCAGTTCAGATGCAGCCAATACTTCGATCGGCAGTAAGAATTCCATCTCAACTAAACGTTGCGTCGAGTCTTTCTCGCTTAGCTTTAAGTTCTTGCCGTCTAATTCGGTGTTCAGCACTGTATCGACCAGTTGCTGAAGCACAGGTAGCCACTCTAATTCATATTGCTCTGATTCTAATAAGTGAGTGATTACTTGCGTGTTATGTTCACTGGTTGCTGGCTCGGTAAATTCAACCTCCTCAAACAAGGTGTGTAAGAAAGTACCTGGGCGAGCACCACGAGGGAACGTAAAGATAGAGCGTTCAGGCTCAATCAACTCAGACTCATCCTGCTCATCAGCCGAGTCAATATCAAAACCAGACACCTCAATGGTCGCGTCATGGCTCGCGCCGTGACTGCCTTGCTTTACAAGCCCCGAGTAACTGGTGATACGCCAAGCTCGGTCGATTGAAGCCTTGAGTTCATTAGCATGTAAGTCGTCACTCACTTGCTCTGTTTGTACAAACACCTGTTCATGAGCGGTTGGTGTTTCGGCTAACAGCACACTTGAATTTTTGCCTTCAATTGCCGTTAGAGCTTGATGCAATTCGGCAATACCCTGCTCTTGTCCGTTTTGAACCAAGTAGCCCATCGCACTCAAATGCACGCCTGTCGGTTCTTTGGTTGAACGCCCTTTACGCAGTGGCGCTATACCAATAAAACAGCCATAAACCGCACGAGTCAGCGCTACATAAACCAGGCGCAAATCTTCCGCTAGTCGTTCTTTATCGGCTTGCGCTAAGGCACTGTCGCTGCCAGTAATATCGAGTACTGTGGTGTCTGAATCATGGTCGTAGAATTTGCCTTCGCTCGCTTCTCGGTAACTCGCGACAAATGGGAGGAATACAAGGTCATATTCCAAACCTTTCGATTTGTGAATAGTAACGATTTGAACCAAGTTTCTCTCTGACTCAAGACGTTGAATGTCATCTTCACTGCCGCCTAAACCATTTTGTGCATCTGATATCGCTTCTGCCAACCAACGCAACAAGCCATAGTCACTGTCGAGCTCCTGCCTAGCTTGTTGCAACAATTCGCCAATGTGCATTAAATCAGTGAGTGAGCGCTCACCATTTTCTTCTTCCAGTAAGCGTTCCGCGAGATGTCGTTTACTGATCACGCTGCGAAGCATTGGCAACACGCCGCGCTGAAGCCACAACTTACGATATTCTCTAAACTCGTTAACGACGTTTTCCCACACCACTTCATCGTTGTTGAGTTCATCCAATGATGCGGCATCCAGAGCAAACAACTCCGACGCTAAACTGGCGCGTAATGCTCGGTCATTTTCAGGTGTCAGCACCGCCTGCAACAAACGTTGAATATCTTGTGCGACCAAGCTGGTGAACACACTGTCTCGGTTGGATAAATACACGCTCGCAATGCCTTGTTCAGACAGCGCATTTTTGATCAGGCGACCTTCACTGCCGGTTCGAACCAAGACAGCAATATCACCCGCATTCACGGCATGTTGTTTTTTGCCGTTATCAAAATAGACTTGCTGGTTTTGAGAAGCGGTCAGAATGGTTTGAATTTGACTCGCCGTCGCCTCTGCCATTGCCTTGTGATATTCGCCCTTTGGTAACGGCTTGTCTTCAGCCTCTTGCAGCCAAAAGGTGAGTGCGTGCTGAGTTTCTCCGTTCATTACCCATTGGCGTTTGTCGGCCGATGGACTGGCAGCAACGGGCAAGAATGGAATGTCTTGATCGTAGATAAACGGGCTATCCGAGTTCATAAAAACTTGGTTTACTGCGCTGACCATATCGGCACTTGAACGCCAGTTAGTGCCTAAGGTGTAGTGAGCACTAACTTGGTTTCTCGCCTTGATATAGGTAAAGATATCTGCGCCACGAAAGCCATAAATAGCCTGCTTCGGGTCACCGATCATAAACAAGCCGCACTGCGGATTATCGAGATAGATTCGGCTAAAAATACTGTATTGCAGCGGATCGGTATCTTGGAATTCATCGATCATTGCAACTGGGTAGAGTGTGCGAATTCTTTCCACCAGCAAGGACTGCTCATCGACATCAATCGACGCAGATAACTGAGTCAACAAATCATCAAATGATAACCACTGCTTTTGCTGTTTCGCCTTTGCTAGCATAGTTCGACAATGGGTAATCGCATGTGCCAGCAATGGAGCTTTCAAGTCGGCTGGGTGATTTAAGAAATCTTCAATCGCTTCGAAAACGGCATGCTGAGGTGCGACGCCTTTTGGTGTTTTTTCAATTAACGTTGCTTGTGAGAACTTCTCTAGTTTATCTGGAAACTGGTAATCATGAGTGTCGCTCTGCGCCCATGCTGTCACAGCTTCTAACCATGTCGGCAGAGATTTCTTAGTGTAGCTACGCTTGTTCACATCCGAAGCAGAGATCAAAGCCAAAAAGTCCGCTTCGGATTCACACCACAGCGCTTTAAGTTGCTTCACTTTATCTAGGTTTTGGTTGTGCAGAGTTTGCAAGTCGCCCGACATCGCATCTACCGTCAATTTCAGCGGAGATCCTGTCAGATAACGATTTACGTCTGCTAATAATGCAGCCGGTGAACCCCAGATATTACGAACCTCACCAGCCAGTTGAATGGGCAGCGGGTAAAACTGTTTACGCCAATAGTCAGCAACTACTTGTGCTTTTAGGTGGCTTTCATCGGTCACAAATTCGTTATCAAAGCGGCTTCCAGACTCAAAAGCATTTTGAGTCAACATTCGCTGACAGAAACCGTGAATGGTGTATACCGCAGCCTCATCCATTTGTCTTTCAGCGTTAAGCAGAGTTTTAGCCGCGCCAGCATGATCATCGATGGCTTGTAACAAAGGCGCAATCACTGGGTCGTCACTTTGCCCACGTGCAAACGCAATGCGTGCATCATGAATACGAGCACGAATACGATCTCGCAGCTCAGCCGTAGCTGCTTCAGTAAAGGTCACCACCAGAATTTGGTCTACGGTTAGCGGCTCATGGTGTCGAGTGGCTTCAGTCAGATCACCTTGTGGAGCGGCCGTGCCATGCCCGAGCAGTAGGCGTAAGTACAAGCCAGCGATGGTAAATGTTTTACCTGTACCCGCTGATGCTTCAATTAAACGCGCGCCATGAAGTGGAAACGTCATGGTATCGAGTGTCTGTGGAGCGATTACCTGAACACTGCTTGTGGTCGTCATGCCTTACTGCCTTCTGATAAATGTGTTGTTACAAATGTGACCTAGCGTGGAAAACGTCATTCAATTTACGTCCTACGCTAATTTGTTAATAGTTAGTGCGATCTCTCTCACGGATCAATTCGGATCGCCCCGCTACTATGCGCCCACGAGTTCAGGAGCACGTACGAGTTTTGTACTTTACGGCGTTACTTTGAACCACAGAATAATGGTCCCTCTGACCTGTGGCCGTACAGCGAACGCCCTACACTAATAATGATTTACTGGCGGCCACTTTATTTCCTGTACCTTGCTTCTATTCACCTTGATTCCCTTCATCTTGAAAGCAAGCGTACCAAACGCTTACCAGCGACTCTCTTTTGTCTTTCATTAATTCAGCGCACTCGCTATTGATCTTGTCGATCACAGCCACCTACTCCTGATCTTCCAGATCGGCAGTAGCCAACCTTGCCGCCTGTAGCACAAGCGTTGAATACATACGCGACTCAGTAGCCAATTCATCGTCCCATTTAGACCAGATTCGTGAGATGTAGGTATCTCTACCCTCGCCCGTGAAGGCGAAGCTGTCATTAAAGGTATCGGCCATTTTCTTGAGTGACTTTTCTTCATCATCGACCCACTTACCACGGCTAAAGCCCGCTTCAACACCAGCTAATGCCGTTTTCGGGAAGTATGGCAATGGTGCAGTCATACCTTGATAAAACAATCGTACTAACTCAGCTAATATACTCTTCGCTTGCTGCGCATCGCCGATAGGTTGTAGCGTTTGGTGAACCACGCCCTCTTTTCTGTCATAGCCAATAATATGGGTCGTTTTTCCGTGTCCCATAGCAGCGCAGGATAGATGATCAATCCACGCAGCCAAGTAATCTTGAGAGCGTATTTTGCCGCTACGGAAACGCACTAGACCTGATTGATAGTTTTGAGTTAACCACCCCATCAAGCGAACAGGCTTGCCTTCGCCTAACACGTCAAACTCGATATTCACTTCGAGATCTTGCTGCGGTGATCCGCTCACAAATCTAATCTCTTTGGCTAAGTCTTCCGCTTGAACACGATTGGTTTCAAATTCGATGTCACCAAAGGCGCCGACCGGTAATCGACCTTGGGCTTTTTGCTCAGAGACAAACAGTCGCACCGCTTCGTCTGCGCCTTCTGGGTGGTCCAGCAACACTTGCAGCAGCGCATCTTTAAGCTGGAAGCTTTCTAAGCCATTAAGCACGAACGGCTCGTCGTCTTCCATTACCGGAAGCGGTGGCTCAAACACCACTTTTAGACGGCGATTAAAGAAGTATTGCACCGGCAAACGCCAGAAACGCTGTAGCTCAACCAAATCGAGTTCTAACGGATAGCTCGCACCAAGCAAATAGTCATCCAAAGCGCGATTGAATTCACCACTGCGCTCACCAGAACGATTTGCCGCAGGAAGCCATTCTTTGGCGTAGCTCAATACATGACCTGCATCACCTTGCGTAAAGGCTGCTGGGCTAAATGGTGTCATGGTGTGTTCAAAGCTGATTGCTTGAGTCAGTTTGATACCAGAATCATCACTTGGTAATGATTGGTCTTCACTTAGGCAGTAGTTCTGGTGGCAGTACTCAATCAACTCAGAAACCAATACCGACGGTACTCGCTCAGTATTATCTTGAATCGAGCGGCCGACATAACTGATGTATAAACACTCTTGCGCCGACAACATCGCTTCTAAGAATAGGTAACGGTCATCATCACGACGAGAACGATCTCCCGGACGAGTGCGTCCGTTCATCAAATCAAAACCTTCCGGCGGCATTGAGCGTGGGTAAACACCGTCATTCATGCCTAATAGACAAACAGTTTTGAACGGGATAGAACGCATCGGCATCAGGGTACAAAAGTTCACTTGCCCCGCTAAGAAACGCTGACTGATACGCGCACCCGACAGTTTATTGTTTAAGTACTGATAAATGATGCTTGGCGATAGCTCTTGTTCGTACAAGGCATCATCAAGCTGTTCATTCAATTGAGAAAGTGCATCACGAATCGACTTAAGCACCACCTCGCCTTCTAGCTCAACAGCGAAGAAATCATCAATCATTTGCAGCAAGGTTTCACGCCACATATCGATGGATTGCGTCTCAGCAAGGCGTTGACGGTAATGGGCAATACGATCAATAAAGTGCGCTAACTTACCAGCAAGTTCGGCGTTAATGCCCTGAACTTCGTTATAAGCTGCAATTGGAGAGTGTCCAGTTTCAAACAAACCTGCGGAATCCGACATCGCATAACCCAGTAACATACGCTGGATACCAAATAGCCAAGTATTTTGCTCGGTGGCAGGCAAATCAAACTCTGTTGCCGTAGAAGAATCGACGCCCCAGCGGATACCCGCTTCTTCAACCCACTGCTTAGCTTGTTCAAATTGAAATTCATCAATACCGAAGCGTGCCATCATCGCTGGGATTTCTAATAGCTCTAGAAGTTCAGAAGCTAGACAACGCGTGTTCGGTAACGCGACCAACTGCATGAACGCGGTCAGAATTGGGCTCTCTTGGTCTGCCGTTCTATCCGAGATCGAGTAAGGGATATAACGCTCACCCGGAGCATTACCAAATACCGCCTGAATCGCAGGGCTGTAGGCATTGATATCTGCCACCATCACGATGATATCGCGTGGCTTTAGTGTCGGGTCAGCGTCAAACATTGCTAACAGCTGATCATGAAGAACTTCAACCTCACGCATTGGGCTGTGACAAGCGTGTACCGTCAACGAGCGATCGCCCAGCTCAACCACTTGTTTGTGGTTGCTGGAATCTAAGATGTGATCGTCTTGGTGTTCTTCTAGCTCAAGAATATCCGCTTGCAGTTGATGCAGCAGGCTGTCTCTCTCAACATCAATAAAGAACTCATGCTCTTCACTGTCTGATTGAGACAGCAAGAACAGGTTATCTCTGCCCAGTTTACCCATAGACGCAAGTAAGCTATTACCGACCGCTTGGCTGGTATGCAGTTCGTCTTCAATATTGGCTTCAATGCCATCTTTCAATGGTGAGGCTTCGCCTTCAAGTAGAGGTAAACCATCAACCAAAGCAAACTGCTTACGACGCTGCGCTTCCACTCTAGCCAAGTATTTACGGTCACGAATATCGCCCCAGTAATGTTGGCAAGGGTTGGTAAACATCAGGTGGACATCAATCTGTTCGCCAAGTGCTTTCAAAGCATCCATGTAGCGAGGAGGCAGTGACGAAATACCAAACACAAACAAACGTTTCGGCAGGTGTTGTAACTGGCCTTGTTGATTAGCTAACGCTTCAATGAAGTCGTGATACAAGTTGCCACGGTGATACTTTGATTGGCCTTGAGAGAGCGTTTGCTCGTAGAGTGCCTTCCACAAAATTGGCTGCCAAGGGTGCTCTTGTTGCCCTTCACTATCAATCAATTCTGCAACGGGTTCTCCCGCTTCCCACATCGCCATCCACTCAGGTCGATACACCAAGTAACCATCGAAGATATCGGCAATTTTCTCTGCCAATTGATACAGCTTAGAGCCGTCTTCGTCGTTTTCAAGATAGCGCTGTAGGGGTAAGAAATCAGGATGGTCAAGCTTCGCGGGTAGCAAATTCATTAGCTTCCACGTCATCGCTTCTTTATTAAAAGCACTGCGTTTCGGTACATCAGGAAGCACTTGGGTAAACATATCCCAAATGAAGGTTGCTGGGAGAGGAAAATCGATATTTGCTGCTACACCAAACTCTTTGGCGAGTTCCATCTTAAGCCATTGAGACATACCAGGGCTCTGAACCAAGATCTGCTCTTTTTCGAAAGGATTGGCTAAAGGGTCACTTTTGATTAAGTGAACGAGAAGGATTTTTAAAGTATCAACTTTATTGGAATGATAAACAGTAAACAAAGTGCACTCACGCTAATCTTGCCACAATATACTGCCAGATTAGCATAAGTGCTGAGTTTGGATGAGGAATATAAGCTTATGAAATACCGAAAGCTTAAGCTTCGTTTATCTTTTGAACTATTGCCTCTTACAATCTACCCGCTACCGCGCCTAAAACACGATGAGGTTTGTAGTTCATGTAGTAACGAACAGCGACATAACCCACAACCAACGTAGCCACAATCAATTCAAGATACGCTAGGCCAAACACTTGATTGATGTAATGCGCTTCAATACCTTGTGCTTGCATCCACGCAGCCAGTTTAAACAAGGCTGTTGCACCAATCACGATTGGGAAGGTAAACGCTGCATAACCAGGGCTAAATGGAAGACGAAGTAGTTTGAAAAACGCCATATAGATAATGAACGTCATCAACACTGCAATACCAAATAGTAAACCAATGATCACAGGTGAAGGGCTAGCAGTAACGGTTAAGTAACCCGCTAAAGATAGGCTTGCCGGTGCTGCCATAATCGCAATCGTTGGTTTTGCAGCATCTGGCACTTCGTGAGCGAAGATCAAACGGTAAACCATGATTGGTAGCATTACTGCGTAAACCAATAAGCCGAATACCAAAGTCGCGTTAGCTACTGGCTCTAAAACTGGATTACCAGAGAAAGAGACGTCAGCGACGATAATACCGATCGGTGGCACAAACCAGCTTGGCACCATGTGGTGAATCTCAAAGTTTTTAGCTCTGTGGTACAAAAAGCTCATTAGAAACACAACGTGCAAAGCCACAGAAGCCAACCACATAGCTTCTTGTAAGAATTGAGAGATTGGCGCCAAAGACGCTGACACCACCATGCACCCCATTGCAAATGTTGGTACCACACTGCCGACAACAGGGTGAGCAAGATCTTCACGAAGTAAATGACCGTGAATCAAAAATTTCACAGCTAAAACAAGAAGCAATACCGCTGCAATAGCTGCACTGATCCACTGGACTAAGCCTGGGGTGTGCAAAATACCTTGTGCGACTAAAACGCCATCCCAGCACCAGCCTAAGCTTGCGATTGCTAGTGCTAACCCTGCCATGGGTGTTGGAGCTCCTGTTAATCTATATTTAATACGTTGAATCATGTCAGCCTCTCTTAAACTTAATTCACTAAACTTGTGAACTCATCAGCTTGTTGAAGCCATAATACGCTTGCGCTTCGTTAAACAATATCCAATTATATATAACAAGTGTTCATCAATACTGAACAGAACCCGTTTTCACCAGCAGAGCAAAACTAGGAATCTGATGGCTAATATTTCAATTAAACAACTCAAAGTGTTTGTCACCATTACCCAGCATTCGACGCTTACCGCAGCATCAGAAGCGCTGTTTTTGTCTAAAGCTGCGGTCAGCATGGCACTAGGCGAAATGGAGAAACAACTCGGCCACTCTCTATTTGACCGGGTCAACAACCGATTAATTCTCAACCAAGAGGGACATAAGTTACTTCCTTTGGCTGATGAAATACTTCACCGAGCTGCGGGTATTGATGTTTTGTTCCGTGACGACCAGCCTTTAAGTGGCAATTTAAAGGTCGGCGCGAGTGACACGATTGGTAATCAGGTCGCACCGTTTATTTTGTCAGGTTTTCGTGAACGAACTCAGCACCAGGATCAAAGCTTGTTCATTTCAAACAGTGCACTGATCTGTCAAAAGTTGGTGGATTATGAACTTGATATCGCGCTAATTGAAGGAAAAACATTACACCCTGAACTCATTTCGAGTCAGTTTAGCAGCGATGAAATGTGTATTATTGTTAGTAATCAACATCCTCTCGTTTCAAAAGAAAAAGTAACTTTAAGCGATTTAGAAGGCAGCCATTGGATTCTACGTGAATCAGGCTCAGGGACTCGCGAGTTTTTCCTTCGTGCCGTCGCACCACGTATCGAACACTGGTATGAATCTTTTGAACTCAACACGACAGAGGCGATCATCAATTCGGTTTCTGCCAATCTTGGATTCGCGTGTTTATCACGATTGGCGGCGCAACGAGCGATTGATTCAGGCCGGGTGAAAGCGCTCGATGTGCCACTCGACATGAAACGACGTTTCTGGATGCTGGTACATAAAGACAAATACCAGAGCCCGCTGCTGAAATCTTTCATGAGTTATTGTGAAGACTGGGCTACACATCAAGATTGAGGCCGCATAGTTGGGGCTCCAACTGGACTTTTAACATCAGAAACTGTATAAAAAGCCAGTAAAATTTATCAAACTTAGAGGATTAACCATGGCTGTTATCGTCAAGTACGTGGTGGAACGCAACGGAGAAGAGAAAATGACTTTTACCTCTAAAGCCGAAGCTGACGCATACGACAAAATGCTGGATATGGCTGATGAGCTTTTTGAACTGTTAGGCAAAAGCGATTTAGTTGAAGATGAAGGCAAGCAAGAAGAACTTGCAATGTACCTAGCGAAGAACAAAGAAGAAGTTCTTTACGCATTAGGTGCTAAGCGTAAGCCAGCTCCGAAAAAAGCTAAGAAGCTTGAAGCTGTTGAAGACGCAGAAGAAGATGCAGCTTAACTAGCTGATACCTTTCTAAAAAACGTCAATGACGCCTCTAATCAGAGTTCGTTATTGGCGTTTTTTTATACTTTTCGAAATATAATGAAGCTTGTTTATAGTCGAAATCGCTCTAAACATTCGCTTGCACAAAAGTGTGATAAAGATCTAATCTATAGCCATCAGGTGATGGGGTTCCACCTAAGCTTTTGCTTCAACCGCCCGTTCTTTTCGAACAGTGCTAATGACTCCTACAGAATCGAAAACAGGTAATACTGTTGGATGTATCGCTATTCCTCCATTTTGAAATGGACTTAGTCTATTGAGACCAAGACCCATGACACCTTTGGATTATCGATACTCAAGATCTGTAGTGAATTAGCCGCACCTCTTCCAACACGTCCTGTTTTCTCAACGCCCTAGGTCTTAAATGGCTCTACAAGTGAGAAAACATTATGCACTACTCTTCAGAAATTCAATCAATGTGCCCTATTCAAAGGGGTGACCTTCACAATTCAGCTCCAATTCCAGTTGAAGGCGCAATGGTTAGCCCAAAAGATGTCATCGCTATTTCTGGCTTAAGCCACGGTGTTGGCACTTGTGCACCACAACAAGGTGCTGCAAAACTGACTCTTAACGTAAAAAACGGCATCATCGAAGAAGCACTAATCGAAACGATTGGTTGTTCAGGCATGACTCAATCAGCCGCGATGGCCGCTGAAATCCTCACCGGAAAAACTATCCTAGAAGCACTTAATACAGACTTAGTATGTGACGCTATTAACGTAGCCATGCGTGAAATCTTCCTGCAGTTTGTTTACGGTCGAACTCAATCAGCTTTCTCTGAAGGTGGTCTAGAAATTGGCGCTGCATTAGAAGACTTAGGTCAAACACAGCGCAGCCAAGTGGGTACCAGTTACTCAACCGCTGCAAAAGGCGTACGTTACCTAGAGCTTGCAGAAGGTTACGTGACCAAGCTTGCACTTGATGATCACAGCGAAGTGATTGGCTACGAATATCTCAACCTCGGCAAAATGATGAAGGCGATTAACCAAGGCGTGCCAGCGAATGAAGCGGCCGACCTTGCGACAGGGACCTATGGCCGCTTCGATGAAGCCGTGACCACGATTAACCCACGCCAACACTAATTGCCAATTTAGAGGAAAGATATGATGAACACTCAATTTAATGAATCAGTAACTCGCGTATTGGCAGAAATGAACTTCGACTCTTTGGAGCAAGCTGACCAATACTGTAAAGCCCACAACGTTGATCCAAAAGCGCTAGTGATGGATACCCAACCTATCGCTTTTGAAAGCGCTGCAGATGCTTATATCCTTGGCTCAGCACTGGCGTTATTTCGTAAAGCCACCAGCGCAGAACAAGCCGCTAATATTATTGGTGAAGGTCTTCAAGCATTCACCAAACCTGGCAGTGTTGCTGAACAACGCCAAGTTGGTATTGGACATGGCGCGCTAGCCGCTCGTCTTCTCAATGAAGAGAGCCACTGCTTCGCCTTCCTAGCGGGTCACGAATCTTTTGCTGCAGCAGAAGGTGCGATTAAAATTGCGCTAAACGTCAACAAATCACGCAAAAACCCATTGAAAGTGATCTTAAATGGCCTAGGTAAAGATGCGGCTTATCTTATCTCGCGCATCAACGGCTTCACTTACGTGCGCACTCAATACGACTACCAAACAGGTGAACTTGTTGAAACTGAACGTCGCCGTTTCTCACAAGGCCCTCGCGGCGACATCTTGTGTTACGGCGCTGATGATGTACGTGAAGGTGTGGCTATCATGCACACAGAAGAAGTGGATGTCAGTATTACGGGTAACTCAACCAACCCTACTCGCTTCCAACACCCTGTAGCGGGTATCTACAAAGCAGAACGTACTCGCCAAGGTTTGCCATACTTCTCAGTAGCTTCAGGCGGCGGTACAGGTCGAACATTACACCCAGATAACGTAGCAGCAGGCCCAGCGTCTTACGGCATGACAGATACCATGGGCAGAATGCACGCTGACGCCCAGTTCGCAGGTAGCTCTTCTGTTCCTGCTCACGTGGCGATGATGGGCTTCATCGGCATGGGCAACAATCCAATGGTCGGTGCTACAGTTGCATTGGCTGTCGCAGTAAGTGAATCTCAAAACGCATAGCGCCAAAACGAGATCCACCGTCGGCCTGTTATATAGAGGCCGTTGTGTCGAGCTTAATAATTGAGAAACTCGCAATAACGCGCGACCAAAACTCTACACCTATCACTAAAATCAAACAGCCAGCCTTATGCTGGCTGTTTTTTATTCACACGTGCTCTACTATCTATTTCTAATAATTATTTGTATCTAAGATTAAATACATTCTGCTGTCGTATTTGGCGAGCGCTTCGTTAAAGCCGTTGGACCAAGTGCATTGAATGTAATTACCCGAATGATGGGTTTGATACTCGCCGTTATTGGTATGCAGATGCTGATTGAAGGTATTGAACAAGCTCATAAGGCGCTGTTTATCTAAAGAGGGGATTCACAGGAGAATGTTGATTAACGCACCAATCAATTTGTGTTGATCTGCAGTGTTTTCTCATTGCAGAAAACCATCTCTCAAAAGACAAGCAATATCATTTTACAGACTTTATCCCGATACGCCCTTTCATAACGAGGGCGCTCTCTTTATGATGAACGCAATTAAATTAACTTTGCTAACGGCAGCGCTTGTTATTCGAGCCGTTGTTTTGGAATAGCAAAATCAAGACTCAACACATGGAGATTCAACATGGCTTATTTTTCACTAGCCTTCGGTACGGCAACCAAAAATCGCGACAATAAAATCATTGAAGCGTTCTTCCCTAACCCGCTTCTAAACCCAAGCGACGCTCTTGTAGCAGCTGTAGCTGAAGTGTCAGGTTACGCTGAAGGCAACCAAGCTATCGAAATCTCTGCTGCACAAAGCGCAGAACTGGCGAAAGCATTCGCAGCAAACGATGATGCAGCTAACGCATCTTTCGCAGAAAAAGCGGCAGCGTCTGAACAGCCACTTGTTCTTGTTGTTCTTGCTACTGACGAGAAGCCAGCATCAGTTGCTGAAGGCTTCCTAAAGCTACAACTTATCTCTAACCGCCTAGTACAACCACACGGTACGGTACTGGACGGCATCTTCGGTCTACTGCACAACATCGCATGGACAAACGAAGGCCCTATCGACCTACCTGAGCTGGCTGAGCGTCAAATCGAAGCTCGCCTTGCAGGTCGTGCTCTGTCTGTAGATTGCGTAGACAAGTTCCCTAAAATGGTGGACTACGTAGTACCAACAGGTATTCGTATTGCTGACACTTCTCGTGTTCGTCTTGGCGCACACGTAGGCGAAGGCACAACAGTAATGCACGAAGGTTTCATCAACTTCAATGCTGGTACAACTGGCGTGAGCATGGTTGAAGGTCGTATCTCTGCGGGTGTTGTTGTAGGTAACGGTTCAGACATCGGCGGCGGCGCTTCTATCATGGGTACTCTGTCTGGTGGCGGTACGATGGTTATCTCTATCGGCGAAAACTGCCTACTAGGCGCAAACGCTGGTCTTGGCTTCCCTATGGGCGACCGTTGTACGGTTGAGTCTGGTCTTTACGTGACTGCGGGTACTAAGGTTCGCATGTTAGATAAAGAAGGCAACGAAGTAGAGATCATTAAAGCTCGCGATCTAGCTGGCGTTTCTGATCTTCTGTTCCGTCGTAACTCAATCACTGGCCAAATTGAATGTCTTGCGAACAAGTCTGCTGTTGAGCTAAACAGCGAACTACACAGCAACAACTAATCTAAGCGCTAGATGCTAGATGCTAGATGCTAGATGCTAGATGCTAGAAAATAATAAGCCGCTGGGGTTCAATCCAGCGGCTTTTTTGTATGTTCTGGGAATCATTATTGCCCCATTACCAGTCAGAGTTAACAGAATTTTAACATGTATTTGCCCTACTAAAAGTAATCCCTTGTCTGTTGGATATTTGCAAGGCAAACTGCTGGGCAAAAGTTCGAAAACACTCTGAATGTCTAAAAATCGCCATATTTTTCGAAACTAGGGATTTTATATCATTGGCTTTTCGGTTTCGGTTTCGGTGGCTGAAAGTTTGGGATAATTTGAAAACCATTTGGACATAGCTATGCCTGTACTCTTACCAGAGTACTAGCGGCAGAAGTTTCATAATTTCTGTTGCGCTGCGCTTACAAACCGATAAGAACATAAATCGATATCTACTTAGCCATCTTTACATACCTTTACATCACATGACGTTATCTTACTTACATTAGTATATTCTTAAGTAGTGAAACAAAGAGAAGGAAAACGTCATGAAAATCAAAAGCACGATAATCGCGTTACTCGGTATCGTTATTGCCTTCGGAGCAATGGCTGGTGGAATGAATAAAGGCATGAATAACAATATGTCACGCCCAGTATTTTCACAGTTTGATCTCGATGGTGATGGCAAGATAACCGAAGCCGAGTTCAATCAAGCACGCTCAGAACGTATTGCCCAGCGAGCAGAAGAGGGACGTACGTTGAAAAATATCAATCAAAGCCACAGTTTTGCTTCGTTAGATAGCAACGCGGATCGCGCTATCTCTCAACAAGAGTTTAATGCTCATCAAGGCATGGTGAACCCCAAAAATACCATGGGCAAAGGCAAAAACAATCAGTAGCTCAATTCAATCAGGCCTCCATTTGTGAGGCCTGACTTATTTTGAGATCAAGGAAGCAAATCCGCTTATGTTGGTGTGCTACCTTTTGCTTAAGGAAAAGCTAATATATAGTAAGGGAATCGCTATGACTAGGTATAGCTGGTTACAAAGGGCTCTGTTTGTTCCTCCTGTTTTGTTGGGCATCGCGTTATTGGTGATCGCGCCAGGGATGAAGGCTGAACCGCCTAATGCGAGTAATACGGCTGCTAAAAAGGTGGTTCGGGTGTTGAAAGTCGAGCCGCGAAATATCCAACCTTCTGCCATCGGATATGGACATACCGAGTCTGTTCAAGACTGGCAGGCACAGTCTGAACTTGACGGCGCGGTTGTGTGGGTTTCTGAGCAATACAAAACGGGCGCTATTATCCGCAAAGACAGCGAACTCCTTAGAATTGACCCCACCGCTTATCAACTTACTATTGCCCGTTTGCAAGCTGAGCTTGAAGTGCTAATGCTAACGAATCAGACCATTATCGATTCGCTCAAGATTGCAGAGAAAGAGTTTGAGGTACAACAGTCAGAATATGCCCGCTCAATCAAATTGAGTGAAACCGGGCATATCTCCAAAACAGAGAAAGACCGCGCGACCAAAGACTTGCTCAGCAGCCAGCAACAGCTCCAGACACAGAAAAACCAACTGGCAATTAATCAAGCGCAGCAAAAGGTTTTGCAAACGGAACTAGCACTTGCAAACCGAGATCTCGAACAAACCGTAATTAAAGCCCCATTTGATATTCGCATTGTCGAAACCTTGGTTGGACTCGCCGAGTATGTCAACAAGGGGGAATTGCTGCTCAAAGCGGATGACATCGATGCCGTTGAGGTTCGCGCGCAGTTTCCGCTTGGTAAAATGCGTCCGCTAAGAAATTCCAATCGCTTTGACTCGCTTGACGAAGATGTTCATAGCAACTTGAGCGCGACAGTCGAGCTCCAAGCAGGCGATAAAGTAATTACTTGGCCTGCCGAGATCAGCCGATCCGGCGGTGAAATCGATGCTCAGACTCAAAGCCAAAGCCTGGTTGCACAAGTAAATCAGCCCTATCAGCAAGCCATTCCCGGGGAGAAGCCACCACTTATTCGTGGGACTTTCGTTAAAGTCACGATTAAAGCACCAATGATGGAGCAACAAGTCTTGCTACCGATAAACGCCATCCATGATGGTAAAGTTTACACTGTCTCTGAAGGTAAACTGAAAAGCAAACCTGTCAGGATAGATTTCGTCCAAGGGCAGGTTGCGGTGATCAAATCTGGCGTGGAATTCGGTGATGTGGTTGTGCTAAGTAAACTTTCACCCGCCGTTGAGGGGATGGCTTTACAACCGCAACCGGATGAGAAAATCGGCCTTTGGTTGGATACGCAGAGCGGATTTAAAGCCCTAAACGCGATTCAGAAAGAGGGCAAATTATGATCGCTTTTTTTGCTCGGCACACCACTGGCGCCAATGTCCTGATGATGGCGGTACTGCTGTTAGGGGCTTTTGCCTTGCCCAAACTGCAGAAAGACACTTTTCCGTTGACGCCGACCAAAAATATTGAGGTTCGGATCGTTTATCCGGGCGCGTCACCTTTTGAGATGATGGAAGAAGTGTGTTACCCGTTGGAAGATTCTCTCGATAAGCTGAGTGGAATTAAAGAGTTAAGCTGTGATGCCCGAGAGAGTTTGGTCATCGCCAATGTGGAAATCGGCGATGATGAAGACATTGACACTTTAACCAGCGATATTCAACAGCAGGTTAACGCCATCAGTGATTTTCCGGATCGAGTTGAGCAGATCACGGTGTCGAAACTGGACCGAGTGGCAACGGTGGCCAGTGTCGCGATTACCGGCAATATGTCAGATAGGGACTTATATCTCTATGCCCAACAAATTAAGCACAAGTTAAAAGAGAGCTCATTGATCGCTCAGGTGACCGTGAGCGGTTTTGCGGATCAAGAAATAGAAATTCGCGTATCGCAGTGGAAGTTGCAGCAGTACGGCCTGAGTGTGTCCGACTTGTCCAATCTAGTACAACAGCAAAGTATCAGCACTCCTGCTGGCGTATTTAGTAATGACTTGGAAGAGATCAGCGTCCGCTTCGACCACTTAGGCAGCAACGTCAGAGACTTCGAAAATATCGTGATTAAATCCAGTGAGACGGGGACTCAGGTTCGCCTCGGTGATGTTGCCGTTATTCAGCAGAAGTTCACTAGCGATGAAAATCAAATCCTGTTCAATGGTCAGCGTGCCGCTTTGCTTCAGGTGTCCAAAACGCAATTTCAAGATACCTTAACGGTCAAAGATGCGATCGTCAGCATCGTTGAAAAAGAACAGGCGAGAGCCCCTGAAGGCGTCGCTTTAACCATCACCCAAGATTCCAGCACCAATATTATTGAGCGTCTGAGAATCCTCACCAGCAATGGCGCACAGGGATTAGCACTGGCATTTTTGATGTTGTGGGCGTTTTTTAATATTCGCTTTAGCTTTTGGGTCACCATGGGGCTGCCGGTTTCATTCCTTGGCGCCATTTTTGCGATACAACTTCTCGGTTATACCCTGAATATGATGACGCTGGTCGGGCTGATTGTCGCGATTGGTCTGCTAATGGACGACTCGTTGATCATTGCAGAAAACATCGCTGCCAAGAGGCAACAAGGGCTACCCGCGTTTGACGCTGCAGTTGAAGGTACCAAACAAGTCTTCCCAGGTGTGATTGCATCGTTTGCTACCACCATCATGGTGATAGGGCCGCTGATGTTTCTCACAGGCAAGATGGGCGAAGTACTACGCTATATTCCCATCGTGTTATTGATTACCTTGCTTGTTAGTCTGATAGAAGCTTTCTTGATCTTGCCGTCTCATTTGGCACATAGCCATACTGAATCTCGCTCTAATCCTATACGGGACAAGTTCATTGCCGGTTTTGAAAACATCAGAGACAGATTCTTTGTGCCAGTGAGTGTCAAGGCGATGAATGCACCTTATCTTTCAGTAGGGATATTGGTGATGGTGGTGATGATTTCAACCGCTTCCATTTCGTCAGGTTGGCTGAAATTCAAAGCCATGCCTGCCTTGGAAAGTGATGTGCTGCAGGCGCGTATCTTGCTCCCTCAAGGCAGTTTACTGAGCCAGACAGAGGCGGTGGTGGAGAAGGTTTCAAACGCGCTTGATGAACTCAACCAAGAATACGCAGAGAAATACCCAAGCTCAAAACCTTTGGTCGCGAGCACCACGATCATGTTCAACTCAAATGCTGATGCTAATGAGTCGGGGCCGCATATGGCAACCGTCAGTGCCGATCTATTGCCAGCGCAATTTAGGCAGCAGAGCATTAAAGATCTGATCCAAGATTGGAAACAAAAAGTAGGCCCTACGGCGGATGTGGTTTCACTCAAGTTTACCGATAAAGAACGGGGCATTGCTGGCAATGGCATTGATATTCGGGTTCAGGGTGAGTCGTTACAAGAGCTCAATCAAGTCAGCCGCTCGCTGGTGAAATGGTTGAAGGGATTTGACGGTGTCTATAACCTCTCCACCGATCTGCGTGAGGGCAGAACCGAATTTCACGTTAACCTTAAAGATGAAGCTGGCGTGATGGGAGTTAATGCTTCCAACATTGCTCAAACGCTGCGCAGCGCGGTAAAAGGCAGTACTGATCTGACGGTTTTCCAACAAGGCGAGCTGGTGGATATTAGTGTGAGACTGGATGAGTTTACGCACCAAGCTAGCCTGTATGAGTTGAATAACTTGATGGTGACGGCAGGCAATGGAACCCTAGTTCCATTATCAAGTGTTGCGACGTTTGACAGAAAACAAGCCTTCTCGCGAATTCACCGCATTAATGGGATGAACACTGTGGTTGTGCAAGGCAATATCGATACGCGGGTTGCCAATGCGCGTGAAATCATGCTGCAGTTCAATAGCGAATTTGTCTCGCAAACTCAACACAAATTCCCAGACATCACCTTCACCTCGCAAGGTCAGGATAAAGAAAGCTCAGATACGGGCTCCTCGCTGGCGACCTTCTTTGCTCTTGGCGTGGTGGGGATTTATCTTATTTTAGTGTTCCTGTTACAAAGCTACACTCAACCGATTGCTGTGCTGCTGGCAATCCCTATGGGCTGGATTGGTGTGGTATGGGGGCACTTGGGCATGGGGTTCGATTTGACTATTCCAAGCTTGGTTGGCTTTGCTACCTTAGCGGGTATCGTCGTTAACGATAACATTCTGTTGGTCAATTTTATTAAGAAGAATATCGCCCAAGGCGAGCGCTTGATAGACGCTTGTCGAGAGGCGGTACGTGACCGATTTAGAGCGATATTTATCACCTCGTTAACCACATTTGCAGGATTGCTTCCACTGTTAACCGAAACCAGTACGCAAGCGCAATTTCTGATCCCGTTAATTGCCAGTATTGCGTTTGGCTTAGTCTCGGCTACGTTACTAGCGTCAATTGTTGTGCCTTGCGTGCTGCTTATTTTGGACGATTTAAAGCTGACCAAATGGGCAGAAGGTGCTCAATCTTCCCTTTGAGGCCCTTGGGAGTGCATGCTGAACCATGTCATTTAGCCCGGCATGAAAATGGTAGTTTGCGTAGAATTTATTTGGCGATTAAACCCTATCACTGACTGCTGTTTTTTTGCGTACAAAAAACAATAGGGTCAGGTCTTGTCTTTTGCTCTTTGGTGGCAGTTTTTCTATCAGGTTTAGTTATTTGTCATACCTGAAGTTATTAGTCATTTGCTAATGTTTGATTTTCCAAAACTCATTTCTGTCCAAAAGTTTGTTATACACACATCCACTATACGGTGATCCCTACACCACACTCACCACCAAAAAAAGCGCAGACCTTTCGATCTGCGCTTGTGGTTATTGTCCCGATAACACTGTTTAAATCGTTTTCAATTAACCCACGTTCTTACGTGCGTTTTGGAACATACGCATCCAAGCGCCATTCTCGCCCCAACCTTCCGGAGACCAAGAGTTTGCAACCGTACGGAATACACGCTCTGGGTGAGGCATCATAATTGTCACGCGGCCGTCAGTCGTTGTTAAACCTGTGATAGCGTTTGGCGAACCATTCGGGTTATTCGGGTATTGCTGCGTTTGGTTACCGTTGTTATCAACGTAACGTAGAGCAACCGTACCTGAGTTTTCAATCGCGTTTAGGTGGTCGTTATCACGTACTTCTACGCGGCCTTCACCGTGAGAAACAGCGATTGGCATACGAGAACCTTCCATGCCGTTGAAGAATACAGAATCTGACTTCTGAACTTCTACTAGGCTGAAACGTGCTTCAAAGCGCTCAGATTCGTTGCGAACGAAACGTGGCCAGTACTCCGCACCTGGGATAAGTTCACGTAGATTCGACAGCATCTGACAACCGTTACACACACCTAGAGAGAAGGTATCTTCACGCTTGAAGAAGTTTTCAAACTGGTCACGAGTAGAGTCATTAAACAAAACCGACTTCGCCCAACCTTCACCAGCACCTAGTACATCACCGTAAGAGAAGCCACCACATGCCACAAGGCCGTTGTATTCTTCTAGTACCGCTTGACCTGTTAGGATGTCGCTCATGTGAATATCAGTTGCTTCGAAGCCTGCACGGTCGAATGCTGCTGCCATTTCAACGTGAGAGTTAACACCCTGCTCACGTAGAATCGCCATCTTAGGCTTAGCACCTGTGTTGATGAACGGTGCTGCGATGTCTTCGTTTACGTCAAAGCTCAGTTTCACGTTCAGACCTGGGTCCGAGTTGTCTTTCTTCGCTTCATGTTCTTGGTCAGCACATACTGGGTTATCACGCAGACCTTGCATCTTGTGCGTTGTCTCAGCCCAGATAGTACGTAGTTCAGTACGGTTACGTTCAATCACTACAGACTCGCCAGACTTAATCACTAGTTCATCTGATGCTTCCCCTTCATCAACAACGCTGCCAATCACATGAGAACATGCTTCTAGACCGTTAGCTGCAAGAGTAGAAAGTACTGCGTCTAGGTCGTCGTTACGGACTTGGATTACTGCACCTAGCTCTTCGTTGAACAGTGCTGCTAGCGTGTCTTCACCTAACGCTTCAATGTTTGCATTAACACCACAGTGACCTGCGAATGCCATTTCTGCTAGCGTTACGAATAGACCACCATCGCCTTTATCGTGGTAAGCGACAACTTGGTCGTTCGCTACAAGTGCTTGAACGCCTTCGTAGAAACCTTTTAGTTGCGCTGCGTTGTCTACGTCTGCTGGCTTGTCACCAAGCTGCTTGTAAACCTGTGCAAGTGCTGTTGCACCCATACGGTTTTTGCCGTTACCTAGGTCGATAAGAACTAGGCTTGTATTACCTTTGTCAGTGCGAAGCTGAGGAGTAATCGTCTTACGAACATCTTCAACACGTGCAAACGCAGTGATAACAAGAGATAGCGGAGACGTTACTTCTTTCTGCTCGCCATTCTCTTCCCACTTAGTCTTCATCGACATTGAGTCTTTACCCACTGGGATAGTTAGACCCAGAGCTGGACATAGTTCTTCACCAACCGCTTTAACCGCTTCGTAAAGACCTGCATCTTCACCTGGGTGACCTGCTGGAGACATCCAGTTAGCCGACAGTTTAATGTGTTTGATATCGCCGATGTTGGTCGCTGCGATGTTAGTAATTGCTTCACCAACCGCTAGACGAGCCGATGCGCCGAAGTCTAGAAGTGCCACTGGCGTACGCTCACCAAGAGACATAGCCTCACCGTGGTAAGAGTCGTAGCTTGCCGCTGTTACTGCGCAGTTAGCAACAGGAACCTGCCATGGACCAACCATTTGGTCACGAGCTACAAGGCCTGTTACCGAGCGGTCACCGATGGTGATAAGGAATGTTTTCTCAGCGACTGTTGGCAAGCGAAGAACACGGTCAACCGCTTCGTTCATCTCGATGCCAGAACGGTCAATCGCAGGGTTGTTAGCTTTTAGCGTTTTCGCGTCACGGTGCATCTTAGGTGTTTTACCTAATAGGATGTCCATTGGCATGTCGATTGGCGTGTTGTCGAAGTGTGAATCTTCTAATTTCAGATCACGTTCTTCAGTTGCTTTACCAACCACTGCGTACGGTGCACGTTCACGCTTACAAATCGCGTCGAACGTTGCCATGTCTTTATCAGCAACCGCCATTACATAACGCTCTTGAGATTCGTTACACCAGATCTCAAGTGGGCTCATGCCCGGCTCATCGTTTGGCACGTCACGTAGATTAAAGATACCGCCACGCTCGCCATCGTCGACTAGCTCAGGAAGAGCATTCGAGATACCGCCCGCGCCCACATCGTGGATAAATGCGATTGGGTTCGCATCACCAAGCTGCCAACAACGGTCGATAACTTCCTGACAACGACGCTCCATCTCTGGGTTTTCACGTTGTACAGAAGCGAAATCAAGATCTTCAGAAGAAGAACCAGAATCCATTGAAGATGCCGCACCGCCGCCAAGGCCGATGTTCATCGCAGGACCACCTAGAACGATTAGGCTTGCACCTACCGGGATCTCTTTCTTCTGAACGTGCTCATCACGGATGTTGCCAAGACCACCAGCTAGCATGATTGGTTTGTGGTAACCACGCACTTCTTCACCTGCGTGAGAGTTTACTTTCTCTTCGTAAGTACGGAAGTAGCCAAGTAGGTTTGGACGACCAAATTCGTTGTTGAATGCCGCGCCACCAAGAGGACCTTCAAGCATGATATCCAGAGCAGTAACGATACGGCTTGGCTTACCAAAGTCAGTTTCCCAAGGTTGAACGAAGTTCGGGATCTTAAGGTTAGATACAGAGAAAGCAACAAGACCCGCTTTTGGCTTACCACCAATACCGGTTGCGCCTTCATCACGGATTTCACCGCCTGAACCTGTCGATGCGCCTGGCCACGGTGAGATTGCCGTTGGGTGGTTGTGCGTTTCAACTTTCATCAAGATGTGTGTTTTTTCTTGGTGGTAGCTGTACTGGCGAGTTTCTGGATCTGGGAAGAAACGACCAACTTCAGAACCTGTCATTACCGCTGCGTTATCTTTATAAGCAGACAGAACATGTTCTGGTGTCGTTTCAAAGGTGTTCTTAATCATCTTGAACAATGATTTTTCTTGCTTAACGCCATCGATAGTCCAATCAGCGTTAAAGATCTTATGACGACAGTGCTCTGAGTTCGCTTGTGCAAACATCATTAGCTCGATGTCCGTCGGGTTACGACCTAGCTTCTCAGTGAAGCTTTCAAGAAGGTAATCAATCTCATCTTCTGCAAGTGCAAGACCTAGGGTAACGTTTGCTTTTTCAAGCGCTTTACGTCCACCAGTTAGTAGGTCAACTTCCGCATAAGGAGCAGGCTCAGCAACGGTAAATAGTGCCGCCGCTGATTCGAAGTCAGTGAAAACCACTTCCATCATACGGTCGTGCAGGATTGCTTTCAGCTCAACAAGTTGAAGTTCAGAAAGTTCAGCAGAGGTTTCAATGTAGAAAGCAGTACCGCGCTCTAGACGTGACACTTTAGCCAGTCCGCAGTTGTGTGCGATATCTGTTGATTTTGAAGACCAAGGCGAGATAGTGCCTGGGCGTGGCGTTGCAAGCAGCAGTAAACCTTCAGGTTCATGCTCTTCAATCGTTGGACCGTAAGTCAGTAGCTTTTCTAGCTTCTCAACTTCAGACTCATCTAGGTCTGCCGTTAGATCAGCAAAGTGGGCAAACTCAGCGTAAATACCTGTTACAGGTAAGCTTAATTCACGACAAAGCTCTAAAAGCTTGTTAACACGAAACTCAGATAGAGCTGGGGAGCCACGCAAAATTCTCATGTGCTTACGTCTCTTATGCAGTTGATTAAGGTAGTATTGGAATAAATTCAGTGGGTTAAAGGAAAAACCTAACTGTTTTCTTCGAAGCTATTCCCGAAGGTTTAAAAACCTATGCCGATCCCACCTCTTCAATGCGAGCGCATTATAAAGCATTTCTTTTTGTGACGTAACACCAAAAGCAACCGTTTGCGTGATTTTTTTTATCTTTCTGCGTAAATGGTACTTTTGCTGCATTTATCACCACTTTTACAACTGTTTAATTAAACCTGCTTTGCCAGCCTTGCGGGGTTTGGTATAAAGGAGCTTCCACTTTTCGAGATTTCATTTTGATGCCTAAATTTACGCTCATCTTTTCGTCTAAGTTCCTTCTGCTCGCCATCGCCCTATTTGGGTTGGCTGGATGCCAGATTGAATCTGAACCTAAAAGTGTCCTTGAGCAGATACGAGATCGTGGCGTTCTTCGTGTCGGCACCCTAAATAACCAACTCTCTTATTACATCGGTCCTGATGGTCCTGCTGGCTTGGATTACGAATTAGCTCGTGAATTTGCGCAGGAGCTTGGTGTAAAGCTTGAGGTTAAACCCGCTTACCGTTTGTCTGGCTTGTTCCCTGCACTGCAGAAAGGCGAAATCGATCTTATCGCGACCGGCTTAACGCAAAACAACAAACTGACACGAGCTTATCGCGCCGCACCTGCTTATTACTACGTAAGCCAACAGGTCGTATACAAAAAAGGCCAGTGGCGACCGAGAAACCTTGAACAACTGATCAATTTCGAGAATGAGCGTCAGGTTGACTTTGTTAAAGCACAAACTGAATCAGAAGAGGCGGCGTCTACTGACACATTAACGCCATCTTTGGTTGTGGTGAAAGACTCACACTTTGAGCCAACACTAAAGCAGCTGCAGAAAACACACGATGACTTTATCTATGATGCGGTCGGCAATGCTGATATCAATGACCTGCTAAAAGAAGTATCAACAGGCGAACGTTTATTCACAGTGGCCGACTCTATCGAGCTATCACTGGCGCAACGTTTGTACCCAGATGTTGCCTTGGCATTTGAGCTGACAGAAGACCAACCTATCTCTTGGTACCTAAATAGATCGGAAGATGAAAGCCTGTATGCTTTGCTGATTGAGTTCTTCGGTAACCTAAAACAGTCTGGTGAACTGGCTTCACTAGAAGAGAAATACATCGGCCACATCGGCACTTTTGACTACGTTGATACTCGTGCCTTTATCCGCGCACTGGACAGCAAGTTGCCAAAATGGTCGCCGCTATTTCAAAGGTACTCTCAAGAATTTGATTGGCGCTTGATTGCCGCTTTGGCCTACCAAGAATCACACTGGAACCCTGTTGCGCGCTCACCAACGGGTGTTCGTGGCATGATGATGTTGACACTGCCCACCGCGAAGAGTGTTGGGGTAACCAACCGTCTCGACCCGAACCAGTCGGTACAAGGCGGTGTTGAGTACCTGCGTCGTATCGTGAACCGAGTACCAGATTCAATCACTCAACACGAAAAGATCTGGTTTGCACTTGCTTCATACAATGTCGGTTACGGGCACATGATGGACGCGCGTCGCCTCACGAAGGCACAAGGAGGAGATCCTGATGCTTGGGGCGATGTGAAAGACAGATTACCTCTGTTAAGACAGAAGAAGTACTACAGCCAAACTCGATATGGGTATGCGCGTGGTGATGAAGCGAGAAACTACGTTGAAAACATTCGCCGTTATTACCAAAGCATTATTGGCCATGTAAATAAGCGCAATAAAGAACAAGAAGCGACCCTTGAAGGTTTGGTGGTGATCCCACCTTTAGAAACCTCAGGTGCTGAATCGAGTATCAGCGCAGCTCAGTCGACAGTAAGCAGTTCTGAGCCTTCACAGTAAAACCCAAAAGAGCAATGCCATCTAGCATTGCTCTTTTTTATTGTCTTTTTTCGACTCTTCTTTCGTCACTAAGGGATAAGGGAAGCAGGCAAGAAAATGATGATGAGATCTAGAGTGTCATATTGCAGTAACAATCGAACCTTATAACGGCACACCACAATCAAGATTATGCTCTGTTGCACTGCAATGCTGGCTTTAGACTAGAACTGCTCTTCTATTTAAGCCAAGCGTGCGACAGGCCAAACAAACGAATAACACTATAATTAAATCGTTAGTCCAAACTAAAAAGTCAGACGACAAATAGGAAATCATTGAAATGATGAAGAAACTGAAATCGAAACGCCTTGATAAGACCGTTGCTGCAAACCGTCGTAAGCGTATGCTTTCAAATAATAAGAAGAAGATCATTTGGCGCAATCGCGCTTTCATGCAGATGATTGCTGAGTAAATGTAGTTACTCAGTCAGTTTGCTTGGCACTCTTGCGATAGAGAGTGCCGAAAGTACGCTGCTATTTCTTATTGCCAGCCTTCATCTCTGCTTCTAAACGCTGCTCTTCCAACAGACGTTCTTGCTTTCGCTTCTCTTTTATCTCTTTTCTACGACGCTTGAAAAACGCTTGTAATTGCTCACGGCACTCTTCCTCTAACAAACCATGTTCAACGTCGGCATAGTGGTATGAGGCCTGGCTTTCAAACAAATTCAACACTGTACCTGCAGCGCCTGCTTTTAAGTCTGGAGCACCAAACACAATGCGCTTTACTCGGCTGTGTAGCAAGGCACCTGCGCACATTGGGCAAGGCTCTAGCGTAACGTATAAAGTGGTATCGAGTAGCCGATAGTTTTCTAAGGTTTGACCGGCTTTACGCAAGGTTTCAATTTCTGCGTGTGCCGTAGCATCGTGGCTGCCAATCGAACGGTTCCATCCTTCAGAGATAATCTCCCCATCTTTTACTAATACTGCACCAACAGGAACCTCTCCCTCGCTCTCTGCTTGCGTAGCCACCTCGATGGCGCGTCGCATGAAGATTTCATCTTGAGGGGTGAATTGATGGTCTGACAAAGGGAACTCCAGAAACAAAGGATAAAAACGAAAATAGGTATGCGGTGAAGCATACCTAATCTTAGAGATAATGAACAATAAAGAGGTAATAGACAACAACAGACAATGAACCATTGCCGCTTGCTGGTTGGTCGAACTGTTAGCTATTAGCGTCTTCTATGTCATCGGCTATTGGCGTCGCTTTGATACTCACAATGCGATTGTTCTCAACAGAGATAATTTCAAACTGCCACTGCTGGTATTGAACAACTTCGCCTGCATCCGGTAAGCGCCCTATTAACCATGTCACAAGGCCATTCAGCGTTTGGAAGCTCTCGCTTTCGCCCTCAAAATCCGATAGCTCTAAACGGTTTTTCAGTTCACTGATAGGAATCAATCCATCCACCAACAAACCGTCTTCCACTTGCTCGGTCCAAAGATCGTTCGGATTATTCGATAGCTCGCCAGCAATCGCCTCAAGAATATCGTAATGAGTCACAAGACCTTGAACATCGCCATACTCGTCGACAATGAATGCCATCTCGGTACCCGACTCTTTAAAGTAGCCAAGTAGACGCAGAGCTTTCATCGATTCTGGAACATAGATCGGCGAGCGAGACAGCCCCATGATCACTTGAATGCTTAGATTGCCCGCCTGATTCAGCAAGGCTTTGGCTGACACTGTACCCACCACTTTATTGAGGTGATCTTGGCACAATGGAAACACACTGTGTTTTGATGAACGCAGTTTCTTTAATATCTGCTCAACGGGTTGGTCGACATCCAGAAAGTCGATGTCTCGACGCGGAGTCATCAATGAGCTCACAAGACGATCATCAAGCTGCAAGATATTACGAATCATCTCTTGTTCGCCGCGTTCAATCACACCCGATTCTGAGCCCTCTTTCACAAGTGCATGGATATCATCTTCGGTAACGCTATCTTCTTCACCGCCTCGGCCCATCAACTTAAGAATACCTTCCGTTGAAGCCGACAACGCAAACACAAACGGCGTCGCGATTTTAGATAACCAGAAGATTGGCAGCGCGACTAACACAGCAATGTTTTCAGATTGAGACTGAGCAAAACGCTTTGGTACCAACTCACCGACAACGATAGCGAAATAAGTAATACCTACCACCACAACCGCAGTAGACAAGATGTTCGCTTGTGTTGGGTCTAGTCCCCACAGTTCAAGTTGAACGGCTAGTGGAGCCGATAGCGTCGCCTCACCCACAATCCCGCTGAGTAGGCCGATTACCGTGATACCGATTTGGATTGTAGAGAGGAAGCGGGTTGGGTTTTCTTTGAGATCAAGAGCAACCTGAGCGGAGCGGTGTTTTTCGGCTAAGCGTTTCAGCCGACTATTTTTTGCTGCTACCAATGCAATCTCAGACATGGCAAACAGACCATTTAAAACAATTAACCCTACTAAAAGCAGAATTTTCATGTGGCTTGGATTTCCTAAATTTACCGGCCAACAATTAGCCGTAATCCGGAGTATAAGCTGAGTGCCTTTATTTTGAATATAAAAAGTTTTGGATATAGAAAGTTTTGGATATAAAAACCTTGGATATAAAAAACGGAAAAAATAGCGAAAAAAAGCCCGCACATTTCGGTGCGGGCTTAGCAATGAATAAAGCTTAGTTTTGCTTAGTTCAATCTTACATTGTGTAAGTGTAAGGTGCTTGGATACCTAGTGGGATACCAAGAGCCCAGTAAGCTAGCAAGAAGATAGACCAACCGATTAACATCGCAATCGAGAATGGCATCATTAGAGAAGCTAGAGTACCGATACCTGTCGACTTAACGTAGCGCTGACAGTAAACAACAACCAGTGGGAAGAACACCATTAGTGGAGAGATGATGTTAGACACTGAGTCACCTACACGGTAAGCCGCTTGAGATAGCTCAGGAGAGATACCCACAACCATTAGCATTGGAACTAGGATAGGACCAATCAGTGCCCACTTAGCTGAAGCAGAACCAACAAGAAGGTTAACTGCAGCCGTTAGTAGAATCATACCAACAACCGTTGCTTCACCTGGAAGGTCCATCGCTTTCAAGCCTTCAGCACCGTAAAGTGCCAGCATAGTACCGATGTTTGATTGAGCGAATGCAGATAGGAACTGAGCACAGAAGAACGACATTACAATGTATGCGCCCATCGTTGCCATCGTCTCAGACATTGCTTTGATAACATCATTACTATTCTTGAATGTACCCGCTACACGGCCGTAGACGATACCCGGAATAATAAACAGGATGAAGATCAGAGGAACAATAGACTTCATCACTGGTGCTGAGAACGCCGTTAATTCGCCTTCAGGTGAACGAAGTGCTGAGTTTTCAGGCATTAGAGCCGCGATAAGCAGACCAATACCGGCAACCATTGCCCAACCAGCGAATTTGAATGCTTTAGATTCAATGGCTGTGAACGTACCTAGATCAGGTGCTTGTTCTGCATCTTCATCTACAGGCGTATTAGCAAGACGAGGCTCGATAATTTTCTCTGTAACGTACCAACCAATTGCCACAATTAGAATTGAAGACAAACCAGTAAAGAAGATGTTCGCTAGAGGGTTGATCACATATGCAGGGTCAAGAACGTTTGCCGCTGTTTGAGTGAAACCAGCTAGTAGCGGATCAATACCTGAAGGGATAAAGTTCGCTGAGAAACCACCTGATACACCAGCAAACGCTGCTGCAATACCCGCTAGAGGGTGACGACCCGCAGCGTGGAAGATGATACCGCCAAGAGGGATTACTAGAACGTAACCTGCATCAGCTGCTGTGTGAGACACGATAGCAACCAAGATTAGCATCGGCGTTAGTAGCTTAGCTGGCGTGAAGTTAAGCATCTTCTTAAGGCCAGTCGTAATGAAGCCTGAAGAGTCTGCAACGCCAACACCTAGCATAGCAACAAGTACGATGCCTAGAGGTGCGAAGCCTGTGAACGTGGTAACCATATTCGCTAGGAAGCTAGCAAGCGCTTCACCAGTTAGTAGGTTGTTTACTTCAAGAGCAGCACCCGTTTGAGGGTTGATTAAGTCGAATGAAAGATTCGATAAAAGTGCAGATGCTACCCATACAATAACTAGAGCCCAGAAGAACAGGATTGCTGGATCTGGAATTTTGTTGCCGGCGCGTTCAATGAAGTTTAGAAAGCGGTCCATACCACTGATCTTCTCAGTCGATGGTGCTTTTTTTACGGCTTGGTTACTCATTGTAACTCCATATGTGATGTTGTTTTGTTTAGGCCTAATATAAGTTTTGACCACGGCCTATTGGTACAGCACATATTCTATTAAAGTCGTTGTTAAAAAGCACAAGATTCCACCTAATTTTCCATAAATGGAGACATATTTTGCAAAAATACCATACAACCACAACAATATGAAAACATAAAAAACACCATTCCATATACAGAGCTTTAACTAGCACGTAAACAATGT
Source organism: Vibrio sp. 10N.286.48.C11 (assembly GCF_041469805.1). Taxonomy (NCBI): domain Bacteria; kingdom Pseudomonadati; phylum Pseudomonadota; class Gammaproteobacteria; order Vibrionales; family Vibrionaceae; genus Vibrio; species Vibrio sp. 10N.286.48.C11. The sequence continues at coordinate 101,950 of NZ_JBFRLK010000001.1, forward strand.
CCGAGGAGTGAAAATTATCAGTAAAAGGGGTAGCATGAGCCTTGGCATGCAGTAAACGTTTGCTTGAGGGTCAATCAAACTCACTGTATTTGGAAATCATAGTATGTAATTCGATAACTCGATTACTACCAAACCGGTCTTCCCATGAGCTTGTTATCTGAACGGTCTTCAGCGCTCCAGATAAACTGTTCGTCACTGTCCAATTAAGTTGATATTTAACATGCGAATGATCCATACCATCAACAATATCCGTAGCAAAATCCGCAGGCGTTATACTCGATAAAGCGGCAGATGCACCACGAGTTCTAAACCATTCCAGCTTATTTTCAGCCAAATGCAGAGCTTCTACACTATGAGTAGCAAAGTCAGATTTTTGCTCAACATACGTTTGTAATTTAATTAGCCCTAGAGAACTAACACCGATCAACAAAAACGAAATAAGCACTTCGATTAGGCTAAAACCTTTCTGTTTACAAATCATTCCATGAACCTTTTTGCCATTGAATTTGCGTAAATTCTTTTCTTGAATTATCGACCACATCTTTATTAAATCTAAAATCCAGTGAATCAAAGAACACAGCGGCTTGGTTCGGTGCATCAAAGTACTGTCCGCCAGATACCTTAAATGCACCGTGTTGATAGTAAGAGGTGATAGTTCGGTAGCTTTCTTCAATAACACTCGGGACATGATTCAGATGAATATTGGCATCATAAGACACCCAATCGGCAGGGGTAGGTGAATAATCAACATTAAGGTGAAATAGTACACCTTTAAGATGATTTGAAGTCGCCCCTGTAGAAGGTTTTCCCATAACAGACATCAGCCCATCATGAATTAAAATTGTAACTCCATTAGTTGAGGCTGTAGCATCAACTAAATCATTGTATTGCGCTTTAGTGATTTCACAGCCTCCTTCAACCCATAAATGATGATTGCCTGCATTAATCAGTGTTGCCAGAACTTGCCCACAATTAGCTAGTATTTTGGGTGTCCCACTCCCATTAATCACCGAAAATGTCCCTTCATCTCTTATATCGTTATGCTTTTCAACTGGAACACCGAAAAAAGACTCAAAAGGTTGTACGCTTGAATCTAAGACAAAATCATTGCCATCTCCATTGGACAAATGATCATTACCTGTAACATTAGAGCAATCAGCCCCTGATGGATTTTGAAAACCGGCATATGGAGGTACACCATGTACCACCCCTTTATTATCCATAGATGAATAGTGATAGCGGCTACGATATCGAAGCGCAACACACTCCCAACCATCACTACTTAAAACACCAGGATCTGGTGTTGAAAATGTGGTACTTGAATGAAAATAAACATCGGCACTCGACTGTATAGCACCAGAACTAAGTGAACCTCCAAATACGATATTTTTCTTCAAATGAGAATGCCCACTCGCAGACGATATTTGATAACCTGTTAGAATTGCATTGAAAACAGGGGTGACTTGATTCTTCATTGAGCACACTGTAATTGTAGGAGGAAGATTCCCTTCATTTTTAAACTGAGTGAAACCACACTCTAGACCACCTTCAGCCTCCCATTGCTGCTTGCGCGCTTCGACCTCATTTTGAGATCTTTTTATTTGATAAAAAACTGAACGATAACTACCAAAAGTCAACATTAACGCCGTAACTAGTAATACACTTGTTGTAAGTAAAACAACCGCACCTTGTTGATTTTTATTCATCGCCAATTCCTATTTTTTACAATCACACTTGATGAATAATTAACGGACGTATCTCCTACTAATTCAGCAGAAATAGTAATGGTTGCCATGCCTGAACTAACACCTTGAGCTTCAACACTTGATTGATTGACATTGAAATCAATCACTCGTATTTGATTCGGCTCAAAAATTGAAGAACATCCACTAGTAGCCGCTGATACCGTTTTTACGATACTGGAGGGACTATCACAAACTTTGACTAAGCCGGAATCAAATACAAAAGCAACATTTCGAATCTCTGATTGATGAGCATATGCAAATGCGACCATTTTGGAGTCTGGTGATATATATAAGGTATTTGTGGCTCCTGATAATTTTAGAGACACACCAGTCCCTCCATCGTAGCCTGCTCGCTGGATATCCTCTTTAAAGTATTGAAGAGTGCCTGAAACTTGTTGTAATAATAGTAATTCTTTACTTCTCTCGGATGCGATGTTTTGTCCCGATATAAATACCGCCCCCACACTTCCAATAACTACAATTCCCAAAATAGAAGAGATCATTAATTCAACTAATGTTGCACCGAATTGCTGCCTCTTAAGTGCAGGTCTGATAACCATAAAAGTCTCCTCCCACACCACAGATTCTCATTCTTCCAGAAGTACTATATGTTATAAGCTTTAAAGGCTTAGAGTTCATATCAAATAAGAGATGCCCATCTTTAGCTTTACCGTTTACTCCACTAAATTTAATTTGTTCAGAACTGTAGTTAACGGTGAAATCTATGTTTCGAAATGAAACTCCTTCCATTGTAAGGATTGCCGTACCGGTATTCGGAACATCGAATTCAGTCAATTCAATTTTCCAATCACCGGTGTCATTTGAGTTACCATTCATTAGAAAATGAGCCCAAAGATCAGTATTTCTCATAACTGCCTCAGATTTCGCCTGCATCATAAAACCATTCAGCTCGGTAGCTAGCCGTTGCATTTTCACTGTTTCCGAGACCGAACTAAAACTTGGAGCGGCAACTGCCAATAATATAGAGAGCACTGATATGGTTATGAGTAGCTCTAAGAAGGTAAACCCGCGAGACATTTCCCAAATTCCTATGTAAACCGATACGTAACCGTATTTAATCTTGCAAGGATGCTACCACCGAAGAAAAATAGGCTGAATATAGAGAAGGAACTACTCGTGATGATTCGAAAAAATAAATGTAACAACAACAACTTAAGTAACAAAGGGATGACATTGATCGAACTATTGATCGCAGTGGCTCTTATTGGAGTACTAACCGCTATTGCCTACCCAAGCTATACCGAGCATGTAATAAAATCCCATAGAACAGCAGCATTAGCTGATATGGCAAAAATCCAACTCACGCTTGAGCAGTCTTACAATGGTGTATATAGCTGGGGAAGTATTGTTTCAGGAGGGGCTTGTACTATGTGTGAATCACCAAGTGATCGCTATGTATTTTCTGTCGCAAGTTCAAGCAGCATGGCATATATAATAACTGCCACGGCACAGTCAACTAAGGGGCAAAGTGGTGACTCTTGCTTAGGCACTCCCAAAACAATGACGCTAAAATCTTCAGGTGAAGAATCCCCTGCAGATTGCTGGAACTAGTAGAAATTAATGCCCTTGGTTTGATTAAAGAATGACTAGGCATATACATGGCTGCATTTTTTAACTAAACGAGATGATCAAAAAAGCCTGCACACTGGCAGGCTTTAAAATTTTCAAATCACTATCAATTACTTAGTTAGGTCATCGAAGAAGTTTTTAACACCGCTGAAGAAACCTTCAGACTTTGGCTTATGCTTGCTTGCCGCTTCACCACCACAGGTTTCTTCGAATTCACGCAGTAATTCTTTCTGGCGAGCGCTTAGCTTAACTGGAGTCTCAACCACTAGCTTAACGATTAGATCACCCACACCGCCACCACGAACGCCTTTCACGCCCTTGCCACGCATACGGAACATACGGCCCGTTTGTGTCTCTTCTGGTACCTTAAGGTTTACACGACCATCCAGTGTTGGAACTTCAACTTCACCGCCTAGAGCAGCCATAGAGAAGCTTACTGGTACTTCGCAGTAAAGGTTGTTGCCGTCACGTTCGAAGATGTTGTGCTCTTTTACGTGTACTTGTACGTACAGATCGCCAGCTGGAGCGCCGTGCTCTCCCGCTTCGCCTTCGCCTGATAGACGAATACGATCGCCAGTATCAACACCAGCAGGGATCTTAACGTTAAGTGTTTTCGTCTTCTGTTTGCGACCTTGACCATGACATGAGTTACATGGGTCTTTGATGATCTTGCCTTTACCGTTACAAGTAGGACAAGTCTGTTGAACCGCAAAGAAACCTTGGCGCATTTGTACTTGGCCGTGGCCATGACAAGTGCCACACGTTTGTGCAGAAGAACCCGCTTTCGCGCCGCTGCCGTCACAAGTATCACACTCTACAAGTGTTGGTACTTCGATTTCTTTAGAAACACCACGAACCGCTTCTTCTAGAGAAAGTTCCATGTTGTAACGTAGATCTGAACCACGTTGTGCACGCTGTTGACCGCCACCACGACGACCGCCGCCGAAGATGTCGCCAAATACGTCACCGAAGATATCGCCGAAGTCACCTTGGCCACCGCCGCCGAAACCACCGCCGCCGCCCATGCCACCTTGTTCAAAGGCTGCATGACCGTATTGGTCGTAAGCTGCTTTCTTTTGAGAATCGGTTAGGATCTCGTACGCTACTTTTACTTCTTTAAACTTATCTGCTGCGGTCTCATCACCCTGGTTACGGTCCGGGTGGAATTTCATCGCTAAGCGTTTGTACGCTTTTTTAATATCGCGCTCTGATGCATCGCGGCTTACGCCTAATACTTCGTAAAAATCACGTTTTGACATGTTCTAGGTCACCAAAATAATTGCTACTACCGAATGATCACTTCAGTAGTCTGTGTATCAATCTAGATAAAAGTTCTGCCGGCTGAAATGCCGAATAAAGCTATTATCTAGATCGACAAGTCTAAATACAAATTTACGGGCGTGAGAGTTACCTCTGACGCCCGCAATAATAAGTCTTTGAGACAAATTTCTAAGCAGATAGCTTGAGTCCTAAGTGGAAGCGCGGAGCCTACGTTAGTAGGTGGACACTTCCGATAACGAAATCAGGCTACTCTGCGACGAAATTATTTTTTGTCTTCTTTAACTTCTTCAAACTCAGCGTCTACAACATCGTCGTCTTGCTTAGGTTGTTCACCAGCGTCAGCACCAGCTTGTTCAGCTTGAGCTTTCTGTTGAGCAATTTCCATTAGCTTTTGAGCTGCTTGCATAAGTTCTTGAACTTTAGCGTCGATAGCTTCTTTATCGTTACCAGACTTAACTTCTTCTAGTGCAGTGATAGCCGCTTCGATTTTAGCTTTCTCGTCTGCAGGTAAAGCTTCACCAGCTTCTTCTACTTGCTTCTTAGTGCCGTGAATCATTTGGTCAGCTTGGTTACGTGCAGTTACTAGCTCTTCGAACTTTTTGTCCGCTTCTTTGTTAGCTTCTGCTTCTTGTACCATTGCTTCGATCTCTTCCTCAGACAGGCCGCCTGATGCTTGGATAGTGATCTTCTGCTCTTTACCTGTTGCTTTATCTTTAGCAGATACGTTCAGGATACCATCAGCATCTAGGTCGAATGTTACTTCGATTTGTGGCATGCCACGTGGTGCTGGTTGGATACCTTCTAGGTTGAACTGACCAAGAGACTTGTTGTAAGTCGCTTGCTTACGCTCACCTTGAAGAACGTGGATAGTTACTGCGTTTTGGTTGTCTTCAGCTGTAGAGAACACTTGATCCGCTTTAGTAGGGATAGTTGTGTTTTTCTCGATAAGCTTAGTCATCACGCCGCCCATCGTTTCGATACCGAAAGATAGAGGAGTAACGTCTAGTAGTAGAACGTCTTTAACGTCACCAGCTAGTACACCACCTTGAACAGCAGCACCCATTGCAACAGCTTCGTCAGGGTTCACGTCTTTACGTGGCTCTTTACCGAAGAATTCAGTTACTTTAGCTTGAACCATAGGCATACGAGTTTGACCACCAACTAGGATAACGTCAGTGATTTCGCCTACAGATAGGTCAGCATCCGCTAGAGCAACTTTTAGTGGCTCAAGAGAACGTTGAACTAGGTCTTCAACTAGAGACTCAAGCTTCGCACGAGTCACTTTGATGTTCATGTGCTTAGGACCAGTCGCATCAGCAGTAACGTAAGGTAGGTTTACGTCAGTTTGAGTAGTAGAAGAAAGCTCGATTTTCGCTTTTTCTGCTGCTTCTTTAACACGCTGCATTGCTAGTGGATCAGCTTTAAGGTCGATACCTTGCTCTTTCTTGAACTCATCTACTAGGTAGTTGATCATGCGGTTATCGAAATCTTCACCACCAAGGTGAGTGTCACCGTTAGTTGAAAGAACTTCGAAAGTCTTCTCGCCTTCTACTTCATCGATTTCGATGATAGAGATATCGAATGTACCACCACCAAGGTCGTATACAGCGATAGTGCGATCACCACCTTGCTTGTCTAGGCCGTAAGCTAGAGCAGCAGCAGTTGGTTCGTTGATGATACGTTTAACATCTAGACCAGCGATACGGCCAGCATCTTTCGTTGCTTGACGTTGAGCATCGTTGAAGTAAGCAGGAACAGTTACTACTGCGCCAGTTACTTCTTCGCCTAGGAAGTCTTCAGCTGTTTTCTTCATTTTCTTAAGAACTTCAGCAGATACTTGAGGAGCAGCCATTTTTTGGCCTTGCGCTTCAACCCATGCATCACCGTTGTCAGCCTTAACAATGTTGAAAGGCATGATTTCGATATCGCGTTGAACTTCTTCATCTTCAAAACGACGACCGATTAGACGCTTAATTGCGTATAGCGTGTTTTGAGGGTTAGTAACTGCTTGACGTTTCGCAGGTTGACCAACTAGCGTCTCGCCGTCAGTGTATGCGATTACCGATGCTGTTGTGCGTTCGCCTTCAGCATTTTCTAGTACGCGTGGTTTGTCGCCGTCTAAAACAGCAACACAAGAGTTAGTAGTACCTAAATCAATACCAATGATTCGACCCATCAGGCTATCTCCGAAATATAATCTATATTAGTTTTTTGCTATACCCACATATGTGGGGGGCGGTAATCAGGGATTCAACCCTAATACACAAAATTAAAGTGCAAATGTAATTTGCTTTCGTATGCACCATAGATAAGGGCTGCAAACTGGTTTTCAAGGGAATAAGTAAAAAAAATCTATTTTTTCCCGTATCTTTTTACATAAAGGTAAAAAGTGACCGATCCCTTGCCAATTAAGGCTCCAATGTTGAGAAACTCTCGCATTTGTCGCCACATTGAAACCTCAACCCTATTCCAGATGCCATAAAAAAAGACCTTCATGTGGAAGGTCTTTTTCAAATAGATATTAATCAGTTAAATATTGTTCAAATGGTGACTGATTCAGCCATATTATTGGTTGAGCACTAACTGGTAGAAGCTCGCTTGAGTGTAATCACCCGCTTCCATACCACGCCATTCACAGGCTGAGCTCGACTTCTTAGTGTTGCATTGATTGTATGCGCCCGCCTTGAAGTACATCCAGTCCTGTCCATAACCAAGGTCGATATCATGCCCCTGATACTTACCCTTAGCCAAATCAACATCATACGTCTTCACAATAGGATCGGCTGAGTTTGGATTCTTAGTAAAGGTTAAGTGCATGATGTTATCTTTGATATTCACATCGTATGAGAACACTTCACCTAGCTTGATGCCATCAGCAGGGTCCGAGCTGCCTTTTTTCAGATTGTATTGACCAAATACATCATGGCGAATGTCTTTACGAAGTTTCTTTCCGTTTTCATCCTTCGCGTTTTTCATCTCTGTCGGCGGGTTTAACTCATAGTTCCACGTTAACGAACCATGCTCATGTTCTGGCAACTTGCGGTAAACAATTTTCAGAGGTTCATTATCCGACCCATGGATTTGACCAATAACCACAGAGAATGCACCGGTTTTCTTATAGTTACCGCTGGTGCTCACCTGATCAACAGAAAGTGTTGCCGTCATCTGGCCACCGATAGAGCCAAACTCTTCCGCGTTCTTATGGCTTGAAATCGCGAAGTTGTTGCTCGGCGCAGAGTAGCTATCCGCTAGCATCGCTCTTAGCTCACTACGCGTGTTTTTACTGTTTGGCGTCGTTGGAGCTGTATTCGGAGCCACAAACACCATCGCACCAGACTCGGCATCCGTGTAGAACCATTTAGGGTGAACGTAAGGCGTGTCTACATTCGACAGTTCCTTTTTACCAATCTCCAGCGTTTTACCTTTTCTAGACCCTTCAGTCGTCAGCTCCGGTAAGTTAATTTTCCATTTAGATAAATCGAAGTTTTGTGCTGGTGCTTTTGCAGGGTCAAGATTGAACTGTTGACCAATATCGTGATTAGAAGCAAGAGCGGGAGCGGCTAAAAGGCTGGCAGTCAGTAGGCTAAGGTAAGACAGCTTCATTATTGGGTTTCCTTTATGTCGTCATAATGTAGGTTGTCAGAACAATATAATAATATTGTATTATTATATGTGATCTATATTAAAGATTGAAAACTGATGACCCATTCAGCGCGAGTAAAAAGAAAAAATGAGACTTCGCACCAACATAGCCCCCTCTTTTAACTCAGCAGCAGACAGCCCAAAGCACTTATCATCAGAAACAAAAAAGCCCCGCTCTCATTGAGCGGGGCTTCTAATTATCGAATCTTAATTAAGAATTATGCTTCTGCTTTCTTTAGCTCAGCTTCTTCGTTAGCTTCAACGCCGATTTCGTTTTCAGATTTCGCTACGATAGTGTTAACCGCAGTATCACCAACAACGTTAGAAGAAGTACAGAACATGTCACAGATACGGTCAACAGCAGCAACAATCGCTAGACCTTCTGGTGGCAAACCTAGTTGGTGCAATAGAACACCGACCATAACCACACCACCACCAGGAACACCACCAGCACCGATAGAAAGTAGCAAGATAGTTAGACCTAGAGTAAAGATATCAGCAGTGTTGATTGGCTGACCGAATGCGTTTGCTACGAACATAGTTGCTAGTGCGATGTAGATAGATACACCAGACATGTTCATTGTTGCACCTAGTGGTACACCGAAACCTGCCACTGACTTAGATACGTTTAGTTTGTCCGTCAGAGTACGCATTGTTACTGGAATCGTCGCGTTCGAGCTTGCAGTCGATAGTGAGAAAAGGATTTGCTCACGAGTTGCACGTAGGAACTGCTTTGGAGAAATACCAGTGAATGAACCAACCATCATTGGGTAGAAGAAGAAGATCCAGAACACAAGCATCGCTACAACAAGCGCTACATAGCCAGCAACTGACATTAACGTGTTTGCATCAAGTGTTGCACCTAGTTGAATCATCAGAGCAAATACACCGTATGGCGCAAGGCTCATTACTAGGCCGATAAGCTTCATCATGATCTCGTTAGCCATCTTGAATGTCTTGATAGCTGGGCCACCACGAGAATCAAGAGCTTGGATAGCAAGACCAGTCAGAATAGCCATGAAGATGATTTGCAGCATGTCTCCACTTGCAAATGCTTCTACAGGGTTGCTAGGAACGATATTAACAACAAGAGAGAAGATATCTGGCGTTTCAGTTGTTGTAAGCGCAATTGTCTCAGAAACTGTACCCGCTAGATTCGCACCAGCACCCGGTTGGAAAATAAGACCAATCGTTAGCGCTGCAGAAATCGCGATGATGGTGTTAATAATGTAAAGACCAAAGGTTTTACCACCAAGACGACCAAATGAACGAATATCTTTTAGCTCAACAATACCGCAAACAATAGATACGTATACAAGAGGAACTACAAGCAATTTGATAAGTGATACGAACATACCACCAGCACCTTCGGCAGCGCCAAGTAGATACGTATCAAAAATAGCAATACCGCTGAATAGGTACTGAATAGCAGTACCAATAAGTAGACCGGCGAACAAGCCTACAAAAATTTTACTTGAGAGCGATTTATCCATCGTTCTTCTCCAGTTTGTTGTGTTTGAAATTTGTACTTTTATAGTTATATATGCGACCAAAATCGCTATATGGCAGTGAATTTTACATACAAAGATAACAATTAAAAGTATTTATTTACAAAAACACTACAAATGTGACATCAAAACATTTACTCAATCACAACAAGTTTCATAACACAAAACTCTAAATCGCTGATCTGAATGAAATAAAAAGAACGACATTCTTAATGCGGTTTTGATGCTTATTTACGTGGACTCTCAAGTTATAGGCACAAAAAAAGAGAGGCCTATACCTCTCTTTTTATTTTACGCAAACCAGTGATTTATTTTGTCGCTGCGACTAACTCAGTCAATGCACCAGTCAATCACTTGGCAACGTAATTCGTCATTACTTAGCAACCATAACCATCGCTGGGCGAACCACACGACCGTTTAGTTCGTAGCCTTTTTGCATCACAAACATAACCGTGTTTGACTCGTGGTCTGGGCTTTCTTGGATAGACATTGCTTGGTGGAATTCAGGGTTGAACGCTTCACCTTCAGGGTTGATCTCTTTAAGACCAAACTTAGCAACTGTATCTACGAACGTCTTGTGCGTTAGCTCAACACCTTCAAACAGTGGCTTAACCACCTCGTTTTCAGCGTCTGCCGCTTGCATTGCACGCTCTAGGTTGTCGATTACAGGAAGCAGACCTTCAGCAAACTTGTTCAAAGCGAATTTACGCGCTTTATCAATTTCTTGTTCGCTACGGCGACGCATGTTTTCAACTTCAGCTTTCGCGCGAAGAACAGAATCTTGCTGCTCTTTCACTTTAGATTCGCTAGAAAGCAGGGCAGCTTCCAGTTGAGCGATTTTTGCTTCCTGCTCATCAGCAGCGTCTTCATTCAGCTCAGCTTCTTCAACTTTCTCAGCTTCAGCGATGATCTGATCTAGCTCTTCTTCGGTTACTTTGTTTTCTTCGTTGCTCATGATATCTCCAGAATTCGTTTTCAATGCAAGTGACAGGCGTGTTTGCGCCCCAAATTGATATAAAACACTCGCATAGACGTTCAACTTGCCTTTATTATGGGGATGAAGAATTTTGATTCAAGCCTAATTCGTTTGGAAACGTTATGAAAAAGCCATTTGAAGTCATCGCCATTATTGGTAAACCTCGAGATCAGCAAGCAATTCAGACTCATAGAGAGCTCTATCAGTGGTTAAGTGCTGAGGGTTATCAAGTGTTTGTTGATGACAGACTCGCCACTATTTTAGACGACATCCCAAAAGAACATTTTTCTAGCCTGATTGAATTAGGTAAACGCGCCGATCTCGCCATTGTGGTCGGCGGCGACGGAAATATGCTCGGTGCCGCTCGAATCTTGTCACGTTTCGACATTTCAGTGATTGGTGTTAACCGAGGCAACCTTGGTTTCCTAACCGATCTCAACCCTGAAAACTTCCAGAGCGCGTTGACTGATGTTCTCAAAGGCGAGTTCATGGAAGAAGAGCGCTTCTTACTTGAAACGGAAATTCATCGTCACGGCCAGATAAAAAGCCACAATGCGGCACTTAATGAGGCAGTACTGCACCCCGGACAAGTGGCGCACATGATCGAGTTCGAAGTGTATATCGATGATAGCTTCGCCTTCTCACAGCGCTCTGATGGCTTAATCGTCTCAACACCGACAGGTTCTACCGCTTATTCGCTTTCTGGCGGCGGCCCTATCCTGTCATCAAGCCTAAATGCTATCTCACTAGTGCCAATGTTCCCGCACACCCTTTCAAGCCGCCCACTTGTGGTGGATGGAAAGCGTCGTATCAAGCTTATCGTATCGCCTGATAACCGCGGTACACAGGAAGTCAGCTGCGATGGCCAAATCTCGCTACCGGTTTCTCCTGGCGATGAGATCCATATTTACCAAAGCCCGAATGTACTCAAGCTGATCCACCCTAAAGACTACAACTACTACCATGTTCTACGTAACAAACTAGGCTGGTCGAGTAAGCTGTTCTAAAAGAATAAACGCTCCAGTGGTAACCGAAAATTTGAAAGGCTGACGACATTCGTCAGCCTTTTTCATTACCAGTAAAAAGCCCGCCAACTCTCTCTTCGTCTCAATGATTCACACCGTCATTCCCAAGAAGGAGGAACGACTGAGTTGGGAATCTATAGCGGTTTCAGTGATCTACGAACAACCTCAATTCTGATAACAGTCACAAAAAAATTTCACCCACCGACTTTACTGTATAAAGAAACAGTATATACTGAGCTTATATACAGTATTGTTCAGTTATACAGGTAAATAAAAATGCTGGCTCATCTAAGTGTTAATAATTTCGCTATTGTTAAGTCTTTACAGCTAGAACTCTCTAAAGGCATGACAACAATCACCGGAGAAACTGGTGCGGGTAAATCTATCGCTATCGATGCTTTAGGCTTATGTCTTGGGGGAAGATCCGATGCAGGAATGGTTCGACAAGGTGAAGAAAAAACCGAAGTCAGTGCCGCTTTTTTACTTGAGAACAATCTGCATGCTACCCGCTGGTTAGAAGACAACGAGCTGCTTGATGGCGGTGAATGCATATTACGTAGAACCATCTCTAAAGAAGGTCGTTCTCGCGCATTCATTAACGGCAGTCCTGTCCCTCTTTCACAGTTGAAATCGCTTGGGCAGCTGTTGATCAACATTCATGGTCAACATGCGCATCATCAGTTGATGAAGAGCGATTACCAAATGGCCATGCTTGATCAATACGCAGGCCACTTGAACCTGTTGAAATCGACACGTAATGCTTACCAAGCCTGGCGACAAGCCGATAACCACTTGAAAGAGTTACGTGAAAATAGCCAGCAAAATCAAGCTCAAAAACAACTTCTTGAATACCAAATCAAAGAGTTAAATGAGCTGTCTATTGGGGAGGAAGAATATGAAGACCTCGAACAAGAGCATAAGCGCCTCTCCAATAGCGGAGAACTGGCCACAACCTGTCAGCAAGCTATCGAGCTTATTTATGAAGGCGAAGAAGTTAATGCGCTTGGTATTCTGCAATCGGCCAATAACTCCTTAATTCAGCTAGCTGAGCTAGATGAAAGATTAGCCGAGTTACCAAACTTGCTTTCCGAAGCCATTATTCAGATTGAAGAAACCAACAACGAGTTAAGAACATACCTAGACAGCATTGATGTTGATCCCGGTCGTATGGCTTACGTTGAGGAGCGTTTCTCTAAAGTGATGTCGATGTCTCGTAAACACCACGTGTTACCTGAAGAGCTGTATAAGCACCATCAAGACTTACTACAACAAGTTGAAGCGCTTGATTGCTCTGATGAAAAATTAGAAGAACTGGCAAACGAGGTGGAAAACCAATACCAATCGTTCGTTGCTAAATCAGAGAAGCTTCATAAATCTCGAACTCGTTACGCAAAAGAGCTCAACAAGCTGATCACGCAAAGCATGCACGAACTGAGCATGGAAAAAGCGCAGTTTGCCATTGAAGTGAACAACACCAACACACACCCTTCTCCATTGGGTATGGATAACGTGACCTTCATTGTTTCGACCAACCCAGGCCAACCGATGCAGCCGATTGCGAAAGTGGCCTCTGGTGGTGAGTTATCACGAATCTCATTAGCGATTCAGGTGATCACAGCGCAAAAAGTGGATACACCAAGCCTGATTTTCGATGAAGTCGATGTGGGTATCAGTGGACCAACCGCTGCGGTTGTCGGAAAAATGCTACGTAAGCTGGGCGAATCGACACAAGTTATGTGCGTGACTCACTTACCTCAAGTTGCCGGTTGCGGTCACCAACAACTTTTTGTAGCGAAGAACACTAAATCAGGTAAAACCGAGACTCAAATGCACACGCTTGATGAGCAACAACGCGTTTCAGAGCTTGCTCGACTGCTTGGTGGCAGCCAGATTACCGAATCGACGCTTGCCAACGCAAAAGAGTTATTAATCGCAGCTTAGGTTACATATTCGGCAACTTTCTGATAATTTACCGAAAATTCTTGGCAATTTTGCAACTTAATTCAAAATTGCCAGTCATAACAAGCTCAAAGCGCAAGGAGCTTTTTACTTCTTGCTGGAGCTTGTTTATTATCAGGCAGTATTTTAGCGAAGAAAGATCTCAAACTATGCGAATTAAAAAGTGGTTAGTTGCAGTTCCACTTGCACTAACAATGTTGACCGGTTGCTCTCTATTAGAGAAGTTGGTTTATCGAATTGACATCAATCAGGGTAACTATGTTGAACAGGAAGCTGTCGATCAGCTCAAGTTTGGCATGACAAAAACACAAGTTCGTTACGTTATGGGCTCACCTATGCTTATCGAAAATGGCTACCCAGATACGTGGTACTACATTTACCACCACACAAAAGGCCATGAAGACTCGATTCAAAAAAATCTTGTTGTTAACTTTGATGCAACAGGCACCTTAGTGACGATCAATGGTGATTTTGAAGCCAGTGATGAATTCTTCGAAAGCCTTCGCTAGCTTTCAACTAACAAAGCTTTCCAGTCAAAAGCAAGAATCGCAAAAGCCTGCTCATATGAGCAGGCTTTTTAATATCTGCTAACAAATGAGACTGTAGACTGTATTGTCTAACAAACAGATGAAAAAAAGCTCGCTAATGCGAGCTTCTTTATCATTCAAATTTGTTTGGTATTACGATTTAGCCGCCGCTTTCGCTTGTTCAGCACGCTTACGGCGAATTTCTTTTGGATCGGCTAACAGTGCTCGATAAATTTCGATACGATCTTTATCTCGAACGGTTGCATCTAACTTAACGTTGCGGCTGTATACGCCAACTTTATTTTTCGCCAAGTCGATTTCTGGATACAACTCTAAAACACCAGACTGCGCAATAATCTCTTCAACGGTCGCGTTCTTATTTACCACTAAGGTAAATACACGCTGCTCATGTGGAAGCGCAAACACAACTTCTACGTGGATCATATCTGATTCAATAGTCATGGCTTAGTAAACCTGTTTCGCTCGTTGAGTAAAAGCACAGACCATATTGCTTGTCAGTTCATTGAAAATCTTGCCAAATGCCATTTCAATCATTCGACTAGAAAATTCAAACTCTAGTTTAAGTTCAACCTTACATGCTTGGTCGTCTAGAGGAGTGAAATACCAGCCCCCCTCCAGCTTCTTAAACGGGCCATCTACCAGCTCCATTAGAATTTCAGCACCATCCGCCATTCGATTCGACGTAGTGAATGTTTTACTGATACCAGCTTTAGAGACATCAACCGAAGCCACCATCGCGGAATCTGAAGATTCGATCACACGAGAACCAGAACATCCTGGCAAAAACTCAGGATAACGAGCAACATCATTGACCAAGCTGAACATCTGGTCGGCACTAAAAGACACTAATGCTGAACGAGTAACCTTTGGCATATAGACTCCTGTTAAAGACAGCGTTACATTAACACAAACTGCAATTTTAATTGTATTGGGCCAGAGCGCAAATAAAAAGGATTCCCCATCTAGGGCGCATTCCGTATAATGAGGCCATTATGGCAAAGAATAAATCAAAATCAAAAGCCGGTAGTAATACCATTGCGCTTAATAAGAAAGCTCGCCACGAATATTTCATCGATGATGAGATAGAAGCGGGGCTTGAGCTACAAGGCTGGGAAGTAAAATCCCTACGTGAAGGCAAAACCAATATCGCAGAAAGCTACGTATACATCCGAGATGGCGAAGCATTCATCAGTGGTATGACGATTACTCCGCTAACTCAAGCGAGTACTCATATCGTGGCGAACCCAACACGTATCCGTAAACTATTAATGTCGAGAAAAGAACTCGACAACCTTATCGGTCGTATTAACCGTGAAGGCATGACGCTTGTCGCAACCGCACTTTACTGGTCTCGCTCTTGGGCGAAGATTAAAGTTGGCGTAGCGAAAGGTAAAAAGCTGCACGATAAACGTACTGATATGAAAGAAAAAGATTGGGCGAGAGATAAAGCACGAATTATGAAGAGTAATTTGCGTTAATTTTAAGCACTTAAACGCACAGTGCTAGACAGGGTAAGCTTTTCTGGTACTATGCAAATAACACTTGGGGCTGATTTAGGATTCGACAGGAATTTTGAAGTCTGAGGTGCATGCCGTGGGGCGGTTGGCCACGTTAAAAGCCGCAAAAAAATAGTCGCAAACGACGAAAACTACGCACTAGCAGCTTAATAACCTGCTCAGAGCTCTCTTACCCTAGCTTCCGCTCGTAAGACGGGGACCAATAAGAGATCAAACCCAAACTAGCTAGCGTGGCTTCTCCCACCTGAGAGGAAAAGCGCGAATTATAATTCAGGTTAGCCTTTAACTAGCGTGTCGGTTCGCAGGTTGCTGGTGAAATTAAAGATCGACTAAGCATGTAGTACCAATGATGAATGATTTTTGGACGCGGGTTCAACTCCCGCCAGCTCCACCAAACGTTTGGAACGGGACATCTCAGGATGTCCCGTTTTTGTATCTGAAGCCTTATAAAATAGGGCCTCTATAGATCACCGCGTCTCATACCGTTTCACTAAACCTCGGTCTTAAAGTAACATACGATGTAACACCACCAGCAGTGTTACCAATCTAGTGTTACATCAGTCAGAGGAAGACAGAATGGCTAAATCAATCAAGCCCTTATCTACTACGCAAGTGAGTAAAGCGAAGCCACAAGACAAAGAATACTCTCTAGGTGACGGTAACGGGTTACTACTAAGAATAAAGCCCAACGGCACTAAGTCTTGGATTTTCAATTACACCCACCCAGTGACCAAAAAACGCAAGAATATCGGTCTCGGCGTATTTCCAGACATTACTCTATTATCGGCAAGAGAGAAGACACGATAAATGCGTCAACTTGTTGCGGAAGGAATAGATCCAAAAACGCATAGAGATAACAAGTTAGTGGCTGAGCAACTTGCAGTTGAAGACACTTTAAAAACCGTAGCTATGGAATGGTTTGAGTTAAAGCGCGACTCTGTATCAAGCGACTATGCTGACGACATTTGGCGTTCGCTAGAACTGCACATTTTCCCAAACCTGGGGCAGCTACCTATATGCGATATACGTGCTCCAACTGTCATTAAACAATTGAGACCTTTAGAACAACAAGGTTCATTAGAAACTGTCAAACGTGTTTGTCAGCGTATAAATGAGGTCATGATCTACGCAACTAATATGGGAAAGATTGAAGCTAACCCATTAGCAGGTATCAAACAGGTTTTCAGAAAACCTAAAACCATGCATATGAAAACGATAGAACCAGAAAATCTTAGTTTTCTGATGAACGCCATGTCAAAAGTAAATACTAAAATGGCGACTCGCTGTGCCTTTGAATTTCAACTTCATACGTTAACCCGTCCCGTTGAGTGTGCCACCGCAGAGTGGAGCGAAATTGACACTGACAAAAGGCTTTGGGTTATACCAAAAGAAAAAATGAAGATGAAGCGGGATCATAAAATACCTTTAACTGACGCTACTCTTCAATTGTTAGAGTTCATGAAGCCCATCTCATTTGGACAGCAGTATATATTCCCAAGTAGCAAAACCCCAAACAGCCATATGAATAGCCAGTCGGTTAATGCCGTAATTAAGAGAGCTGGAATGGCGGGAATACTAGTAAGCCACGGTATGCGTTCGATCGGTAGTACAGCTTTGAACGAACAGGGATTTGATAAAGATGCAATCGAACTTTGTCTTGCCCATGTTGATCAAAATACTATTCGCGACATTTATAACAACGCAGAATACTTAGAAAAGCGCCGAAACATCATGGCCTGGTGGAGTGACTACATTTTAACCGCCTCTTTCAACGCAAACACTATAGCCAAACCCACCCCAGCGTGACAAGTGTCACACTTTACATTGTTTTAGTTACTTATCATTGACTTAAGATCATCAAATAAATTATATCTAGATGCATCCAGACGAATAAGTAACTTTAACAACAGGAGAAAAATACAGAACACGTAAACACCATCAAATTCAATTTGGTGTATACCACAGCAATACTTTTGATTCATTTATATATCTCTAGTAGCTATTTTTAGCTCTACGCTTGTGTTTTAAAGAAAATTTTTGTGCCTGAGACTATTCCTTTCGCATAAAAGCTTACATTCAAACTAATTCTATTTTTACATAGGATCTGTCTACCTACACATGTGGGTTGCACAACCATGTCAAATGGAATGGCAAGCATAGATGCAGAGCAACTACTAAGAGAACTTACGCAAACTGTAATTAAATGAATTGGAAGTCTCTCTATGAACACAAATTTCCGCATCGAACGTAAAACTGAAGTTCTAAAACGTATCCCTTTCTCAAAAGCGACACTTCACCGCAAAATCAATGATGGCACATTCCCGCCCTCAATACCTCTTGGAGCAAACTCCGTTGGCTTTCTGTCGCATGAAGTCGATATGACGATCCTTGCTATGGCGACTGGGCAAGATTTGCGTGAAACCGTTTCTGACTTACTAGTTCAGAGACAATCTCTACTTGAAAACACTTTCTATCAATCAGCAGCTTAACAACTAGTTGATATTGCATGCTTTAGCATGCTCGCAGATAAAAAGGGAAAGTGGAGCTTTTCTAAATATATATACATAACTAACAAATACTCCACTTTCCTCTTAAAAATAAATTAAGAGGTAGAGATGAACCATATCGCAGTCGGCCAATCATTCGGTCACCAAGTTGTATCTAACCATGAGTTACCAACAGTCAGGGTGTTAGCACACCCTAAGATTCAATATTCATCATCAGATACTCAGTACAGAGTTGTAGCACCACCCAATGATGTCACTTCAAATGTCTCCGAGATATGCCGCTACTACTTAGATGCAAAGCAAGAAATTAACAGCGTAATTGTCGATTCTAAAAACTATGCCGCTCGCACGGCTGGTGTATTTAGATCCAACTTTTATAAGCATCGACTGCCAATATACGACACATCCAACGACAAGGTTTTTAAGGCCGATGACGAGATCGCATACCTTTACGCTGGCTATCAAGCAACAAAAGATGCTGAGTTACTGCAATTAGCCTCCTCAGTTGCAGTTAAATACATACCTCTGACTTTTGAAACTGCGAAAGATCTAACTTCTTTCTACCTAGAAGAATCAGATCGGGAAATTGCCACTCAGTCCCTTGATCAATATATCGCTAATAACCGCATATTGATTGAAAGAAATCTCACCATCAGTGACTGTTTTAGGCAATATAGAGTGCCGTCGATTAACACATTAACCGATCACCCTAGTTTTACAGCAAGCCATACCATTGCAGTAAAAGCAAAGACGGGGGTTGGAAAAACAAAGCATGTATTCAGCCCTATCGCCCAGAACGCTGGTAAAGAGAACAAGGTTGTCTACGTATCGCATTTGATTGCACTTGTTGATCAGTTTTGTAAAAACAACAATGCGACAAATTACCAATCTAATGCCTTGTTTGGCATTGAACGCGCAAACTCTCTTGCGCTTGTCATTAACAGCATACAAAAGCCACACTTACTCAATGCTGCACTCAACTGTGATGTATTGATTATCGATGAATTTGAAAAAGTACTTAGTGCCGTAGTCTGCTCAGATAACAACCCGCAGATGGATGCCGACCTCGTTTTCCTAGTACTGTGTGATGTAATACACAGTGCTAAAAAGGTTATCGTCGGCGATGCTGATCTGAGTAATATCAGCCTTTCGTTTCTAAGAAGTCTCCGAGGTGATCTGACGGTATTGGATTGCACAGAGAACCCTTACAAGAACATCACAGCAGAAATTCAAAGTAAAGACGTATTCCTCCAGCAACCAGAGCTTAAGAAGGTACTTCTTTCTGATCGAGTGTTTCTATTTGATAGCCGTCAAACGCTTAAACAAACCCTAGTTGATCTAGGTTTTAAAAATCATAAAGGATTAGATTGTGCAGATGTCGCACTAGAACAGAATGTTTTAGTCGTACATGGTGACAACAAGGACAAACCAGCGCAGAAGGCATTTTTGGCAGCCCCTAATGAAGAGGTTCACAAGTATGCGGCAATACTTTCCTCCCCTTGCTTAGGGTCTGGTTTCTCTATTGAGACCGATTACACTGATAAAGTACATGTAATCTGTGACAAAACACTCACACCTCAGGAACTCGTCAATTTCTCACGTCGATTTAGAAAGGCGAAGAATATTTGCTTTTCAGTCCAAACTTTTGTCAAATTCAGGCAGCATCGTGACTTCTCTGTACTGGAAACCCAAAAAGACAAAGATAAATTGAAAAATTCCGTTTTTGAAAGAAAAGAAAAACAAAACTTTTCATTAGCGTTATCTCTTTTTCATACACTAAAATACTTAGGTTTTGATGTAAGAGTCACAACATCTGGGCCAAATCTACAAAACGACGCTTTTCTTTCAAATAAATTGAAAAAAAAGCAGATGGATGATCGTTTCATTCAGGCAATCATCGACAGCCCAGACCTTTCAAAAGAAAAAAAACAAAAATTGACTCATTCAAATGAAAAAGATTCACTGGATATCGCAGCTTTGAAAAAGTACGACCTTAAAAAGATCTACCTTCTTGAGTCGGTAACACATGAAGATATCAAATTTGACTGGTCGTTTAATCGCGAATTGTTTAATTATCTGCCGTTTGTGGAAACTGATGAGCTGATTTTCAACAAAAAGAACTATGATCCTAACAAGCATAAATCAGCGAAAATCATTCATTCAATTGTACTTGGGTGCTATCACTTCGATGATGAGAAATCTCAACTGTTCATACACAAATCCGATGTAATCAACATAGCAAACAACCTTGCTAAACATGAAAAGTTGCTCAGTCACTATCTAAAGGACTACACAAGAATAAAAACAGTAGATACCCAAGGTAAAGCAACCAGCATGGTTAGATCTGTTCTCAAATCGATCGGTATCGAGATGCCTGGATATAGTGGCAATACAAAAAAATCACGGCTCAGCCTGCACCCAAACACCAAGCGATACCTGAGTTACCTCAACTCTTAAGCAATAAAAGACGGGTTAGCCAATAGCTAACCCAATTCAACATAGTTTATGGTATTGCATAAGTGTCTGTCGCTACTCAGCCATTAGTTTGTCGTACTGATGTGCGTAATAAGAATCATCGTTACGACAACTATCACACTGCAAACACTCGGTGTCATCCGCCAACTCGATAGCTTCAAGTAGTTCATCACCATCTAACTTCACACAACAACCATTATGATGACCACCAGGGTCTGTTGATCCTGTACAGTGCTGCGACAGCCATGGTGATAGAACATACTTCTGAGCATGGCTCAGGCTATCGAAACTCTTCTCAATAGCTAATTTAGCAATGCCTGACACTTTCTGCTCTTCGTTATCAAAAACACCACGCTCTAGTAGAGCAGCCAATAGTTTCTCAGTTACAGTCATAGATTAAATCTCCTTAATTTAAGTTTGGTAAACATTCAGTGATCCCTGCTCGTAAGGTTCTTAAATTGTTTAAATACGGTAGGTAATCACGGCTTTGTCCCCCATGCCTTGCGATAAAATTGTGGAAATCACGTTGGCAATCTAGGTACTCGTCAAAGAACTCTCCACACTGTTCATTTTTTCTCATCGCTTGGTTGAAGCGCTTTCGAGAGTATGAATCCAGCATTTTCAGCCCAGGGTGATTAGCTTGAAATAGCTCAGAACCTTGCTCAAACCTTGCCGCAACAAGCTCCAATGCATATTGCTTATTCACATTCGCAAGGAGGCTATCAAAGTCCATCACTATTAATCTCTCACCTGAGTTAAGTGCCTTGTCGTACATAAACTCCAACGCACCACGCTTAATGTTCTTCAACGGATCTTCGTAAACAAATAGAGTGGCTTCAGCATCACTGATCAGTGCGTTCTCATAGACCAGTGGGTACTTTTCATCTGTCGTCCCCGAGTCTTCCTGATACTTACACTCAATGTTCAATGTGTTGAACAAGCGAGTTTTGGTGATCTTGTTACCTTGGAAATCCAAGGTTTCAAATGTCAGAGATATGTTCTCCGCTCTGAACTCCATCTTGGTTTTGCGCTTGGTTGAATAAGCACTGTAGATAGATGGATAAGGAATATCTTTAATCACATTTACGCCAGGGATTTGCTTAAGTACTGCAAAGATCTTTGACTCAAATGCTTTACCATTTTGTACCGCTTTTTGTCCGCTCATGATTTTTGCTCCATTCGTTTACTGCAAATAATCTTATGATCGGTTTGAAATTTAGTCAACTTAAAATTTGCAGTTTTTTATTCCTGCATTTTTTCTTGACGTATTTGCTTAAAGTAACCACAATGGATGCAAGTTAAAGTTTGAGGTGTTGGAATGAGACTACGACTATCAGAGGTAGCGGATATTCATGCTGGCTACCCATTTCGCGGGTCAATCAAGCATGACCCAAATGCTTCCGTCCAAGTCGTGCAAGCAAAAGACATCAGTGATCTGGGTGAGTTGCAAAGCGCTGAGTTGGTGAGAACGGAATTAACAGGTAAGAAGCAGCCTATGTGGCTTGAACAAGGCGATGTTCTGTTCATTGCCAAGGGGATGAGAACCTATGCTGCCTACGTTCCTGAACAACTAGAAGACGTAATTAGTTCTCCTAGCCTGTTTCAGATCCGTATCAAGTCATCGCAACGCGATAAGATAAACCCAATGTTCTTAGCTTGGCAGCTCAATCAAAAGCCTGTGCAGCAGTACTTTAGAAAGAGTGCTGAAGGCAGCACACAAACAAACATTAGAAAACCAGTATTGGCCGATGTTGAGCTAGCGATACCAGAGATAGAAAAACAGAACACTATTGCCAAGCTTTATGCAGCAAGCATCAAAGAAAATGCATTGCTTTATAAGCTTATAAATAATCGTCAGCAGCAGCTTAATGCTATAGCTACTGACTTAATCCAGAATTCTGAACAATTTAAGGGCTAGGAAATCATGCCACACACTAAAATCAATCAAGATGACATCAACAAAGCGGTATGGGGAGCGTGTGACACCTTCCGAGGTACGGTTGATCCGTCTATCTACAAAGATTTCATCCTTACTACTTTGTTCCTTAAATACATCTCTGATGTTCACCAAGACAAGTACGATGAACTGAAAGAAGAGTATGGTGACATCCCTGAACTGATCTCAGAAATGATGGAAAGCCAGTCTTTCAAAATCCCTGTAGGTTCAACATTCTGGGATTTGTACGAAGCTCGTCATGAGCCTGGTAATGGTTCTCGTATCGACCAAGCTCTCCATGCTATTGAAGAAGCTAACGGCACTAAGCTAAAGAATGTCTTCCAAGACATTAGCTTCAATACCGATAAACTAGGTGACGAAAAGCAGAAAAACGACATCCTTCGCCATCTGTTGGAAGACTTTGGTAAAGAGACCCTAAACCTACGCCCAAGCCGTGTTGGTTCGCTAGATGTGATTGGTAACGCTTACGAGTACCTCATCAAACACTTCGCTGCTGGCAGCGGTAAATCTGCGGGTGAATTCTATACCCCACCAGAGGTATCTGACCTACTCTCGATTATCCTAGAACCACAACAAGGCGATAGCATCTGTGACCCTGCATGTGGCTCAGGCTCGCTACTGATGAAATGTGGTAAGCAAGTGCAGAACAACTTTGCAGGCTCTAAGCAATACGCCTTGTTTGGTCAGGAAGCGATTGGTTCAACCTGGTCACTAGCGAAGATGAACATGTTCCTACACGGTGAAGATAACCACCGTATTGAGTGGGGCGATACCATTCGTAATCCTAAGCTACAAGACAAAGAAGGCGGACTGCTGCACTTTGATGTAGTAACAGCGAACCCTCCGTTCTCTCTTGATAAATGGGGCTTTGAAGATGCAGGTAATGACCACTTTGGCCGCTTCCGTCGTGGTATTCCACCTAAGACCAAGGGTGACTATGCGTTTATCTCACACATGATTGAGACGCTCAAACCCGCTTCTCAAGGTAAAAAAGGCGGTCGCATGGGTGTAGTTGTGCCTCACGGTGTGCTATTCCGCGCATCAAGTGAAGGTAAAATCCGTAAGCAACTCATTGATGAAAACCTTCTAGATGCCGTAATTGGTCTACCTGAAAAGCTGTTCTTCGGTACGGGTATTCCTGCGGCAATTCTTATCTTCAAAAAGCAGAAAGACGACCCTTCTCATAACAATACGGTGCTGTTTATTGATGCCTCTCGTGAGTTCAAGTCTGGTAAGAACCAAAACCAGCTAACGCCAGAGAACATTCAGAAGATTGTTGATACCTACAAGGCGCGTGAAACCACCGACAAATACTCATATCTAGCTTCGCTAGAAGAGATTGCCGAGAACGATTACAACCTTAATATTCCTCGCTATGTCGATACCTTCGAGGAAGAAGAAGAAATTGATTTGGTTACGGTTCGTACTGAGCGTTTGGCATTGCAGAATAAACTAGCTGACCTAGAAGCTGAAATGGCAGGTTACCTAGAGGAGTTGGGTTATGGTGCCTAGTGGTTGGAATGATGGTCGAGTAGGAGATCTGGTTTCTGGGTTAGAATCAGGTGTTAGTGTTAACGGAGAAGATCGGCAGCTAGCTGAAGGTGAAAAAGGTGTCTTGAAAGTAAGTGCTGTGTCTTATGGTGCTTTTGATGAAAATGCGGTCAAAGCGATCACTTCTGGAGAAGAGCTAAAACGAGCAAAAACACACCCTAAAAAAGGCCAGATCATCATCAGTCGCAGCAATACAGAAGAATTAGTTGGTGCTAGTGCTTACATAGAATCCAATTTCGATAGCTTATTTTTACCAGATAAGCTTTGGCAAACGATCCCTAAGACTAACTCTGATATGAAGTGGCTGAGTTACGTGTTGGCTTCTGAGCACTCACGCTATACGCTATCAAACTTAGCCACAGGCACAAGTGGCTCTATGAAGAACATTACAAAAGGTGAGCTACTCGGATTAAAAGTAAGTATTCCACCGCTCCCAGAACAACGCAAAATCGCCAAAATTCTCTCAACATGGGACAAAGCGATTGCCACCACAGAAAAGCTGATTGGAACCAGTAAGCAGCAGAAAAAAGCCCTGATGCAGCAGCTTTTGACGGGTAAGAAGCGTTTGCGCTCTTTACCAAAAGATGGGGCTGAAACGGGTAAGGCGTTTGAGGGAGAGTGGGAAGAGGTTAAGTTAAGTCATTTATTTGACCGAATGACAGAAAAAAACAAAGGGCAAAGCACTAATGTTGTAACGATCTCTGCGCAGCATGGCCTAATTAGGCAGCAAGAGTTTTTCAAAAAGTCAGTCGCGTCTGAGACACTCGATAATTACTTTATCTTGCGTAAAGGGCAGTTTGCTTATAACAAAAGTTACTCTAATGGTTACCCCATGGGGGCAATTAAGCGGCTAAATAGATATGAAGACGCTGTAGTGACGAGCCTTTATATCTGCTTCGAAATAAAGGATGAGGCCAAGACGTCAAGCTGCTTTATGGAGCAATACTTTGAATCTGGTTTGCTAAACCGTGGGTTAACAAAAGTAGCAGCAGAAGGTGGTCGAGCACATGGATTATTAAATGTGAAGCCTTCTGACTTTATGGGATTGAGTCTAATTGTCCCTACTTTTGACGAACAACAAAAAATCGCCTCAGTCCTTACAGCTGCCGACAAAGATATTGAGGTGATTCAAGCCAAGCTTGCTCACTTTAAACAAGAGAAAAAGGCGTTGATGCAGCAGTTGTTGACGGGGAAGCGCCGTGTGAAAATCGATGAGGTTGAAGCCGCTTAATCGAGGGTTCCCCTCTTCATGAGAGGGGATTAACTACTTCGGTTACGGGCAAGGGATAAATTTAACGGGTTCATAATGATATGAAATTAAAAACATTAACTTTAAAAAACTTCCGTGGCTTCAAACGGTTTGAGTGCGATTTTCAGCCTGGCATTAACGTATTGGTTGGTCTTAATGGTTACGGTAAAACCTCACTGCTAGATGCAATTTCTGTTGCTTATGGCCAGTTCTTGAGTGGCTTTGGTACAAGCACAGATCGAGCTATTCGAGACAATGATATCCACCTTGGTAAAATTGGTTCTCAAGACCAAGGTTTTACCATGGAATATCAGTTCCCCGTTCAAGTTTCGGCTCAGGCATATAATGACTACGTTGATGACTTTCCTTCTGAATGGTCTCGTTCTCGTAATACGTTAAAGAGCACAGGAACTAAAGTCTCAGGGTTGAGTAAGGTTGCAGAGCGTTTACAGAAAATCGTACAGGATGGTGCTCACCCAACACTTCCAGTTATAGCGGTTTACGGTACTGAACGACTATGGAATCAAAGCTTTGACCCATCAAATGAGTCACCAAAACTATCTAAAACAAGTCGACTGGAAGGTTATCGAGATTGGGATAAACCCGTAAGTAGCTACAAAACATTTGCTAGTTGGCTTCACCAAGAAACAATGGCAAGTTTTGAACGTGGAATGCAGCAGCAAGAGCAAAGAATGTCTGGCGGCCCTGTAAAAGGCAACATTCATGCTGACCGTTTAACTTCATTGCAGAAAGCACTCAATATTATTCTTGAGCCTTCTGGCTGGTCAAATGTTCATTACTCAGCCACTGCAAAGCAAGTGGTTGCTACGCACAAAGAACAGGGTAATGTGCCGATTTCACTACTCAGTGATGGCGTGCGGAATATGATAGGCATGATTGCAGATATTGCTCGCAGAGCAATTCAACTCAACCCTCACATGGGAACTCATGCTGTACAGGATAGCCTAGGTATTGTGCTTATTGATGAAGTCGATATGCACTTGCATCCTCAGTGGCAGCGAACAATTCTTGAAAGCTTAAAACGAGCTTTTCCAAAAATTCAATTTATTGTGACCACGCACTCGCCATTAGTGATCAGTGATAGTAAAGGCATCCATGTGAGCTTGCTGAATAATCCAGAGAAAGCGACACCAGTGCCTGAGCTATATGGTCAAGATGCTAACTCGGTTCTTCTCGATATTATGGATACTGATGTTCGAAACGCTGAAGTGAATACGAAAATCGGTGATTTGCTTGATGCTATCCATGATTCAAATATCGAGACGGCAAAACAACTACTAGCGGACTTACAAGCCGACTTGCCTGCGGGTAACTTAGAACTATCTAAAGCAAAACTCTTGCTTCGTAAGAAGGAGCTGAAAATTGCGAAAAATAGCTAAGCGTGCTGATTTTGAGCCAGACAGCCTCGATGTGTGGAAACGCAGAAATCCACAAGGAATATATGCAGATCTAACCGAAGTTGAGCGACAAGATATTCGAACTGAGTGTTCCAAAGAGCAGTTCTATCTATGTGCCTATTGCTGTAAGCCTATCTCTGGTAGCAATTTAGATACGGTGAATGAGCACGTAGAGTCTCGAAGGATCTCTCCGAATAGAAGTTTGGATTTCACTAACATCGTGGGCAGCTGCACTACTAATGGTCAATGTGACGACTCACATGGTTCACAACCTCTTCCTCTAACACCATTTATGAGCGAGTGTGAAACAGATTTAGTTTTTAAAATCAGTGGCCGTGTATCTGGTAAAACTGCTGATGCGAAAAAAACGATTGAGGTGCTAAATCTAGGTGATAAAGAAGCAAATAACAAAAGCTTAATTGAAACAAGAAAGCAATTGTCCCTTGCTCTATTGCTAGAGCACGCTATCACTCCTGAAGAAGAGGGTGACTGGGCAGAAGAGCCTGAACTGCTTGCAGACGTTATAAATGACCTCCTTACTCCAGAAAATGGAAAGCTAAAGCCCTTTGCACCTGTGGTTGCTAATGTATTGAGACAATGGATAGCATAATGAACAACTCAAGCAATGTACCTAATTTCCGTGAAGAACAGAGTGCAAAAATTCCTGCACTTACACTGCTGACCACCCTTGGTTATGAGTTCATCCCACCAAGCGAGTGCTTGGTGAAGCGAGGCAACCGATCAGTCGTTATCTTGCCTGATGTATTACGTGATGTGCTTAAACACAAAACCTACACCTTCATGGGCAAAGAGCACAAACTGTCAGAGGCAGCCATCGACAAGATTATTCATGAGCTGGCTAACCCAGCTATGAATGAAGGCTTAAAAGCGGCTAACGAGAAACTGTATAACGCACTTACCTACGGCATTAGTGTGACTGAGTTTGTTGATGGAAAGAAAGCCAACCCAACCATCGACATCATTGATTGGGAAACACCAAAAAACAATAAGTACCACTTCACCGAAGAGCTTGAAGTAGAAAACGCCTATGGAACAGGTAAGCGCATCCCTGATGTAGTGTGTTTCGTCAATGGATTACCTTGGGTTGTAATAGAAGCGAAACGCCCTGACTCTTCTTCTGAAGGGAAACCAACAGTATCGGAAGGTATCTCTCAGAACATTCGTAACCAAAAGGTAGATGAGATCCCTCACCTGTTCGCTTATAGCCAACTGTTACTCTCTGTGAATGGTAACGAAGGTTTATATGCTACCTGCGGAACGCCTGAAAAGTTCTGGGCGAAATGGAAAGAAGAAGAGATCACTGAAGCAACGTTTGCTCGTTTAAAGAATGCGGCATTAGCACAAGACAAACTCGACCTTATCTTCAACCACCGTTCTGCCAAAGTGCGTGACGAGTACCTGTCACTGATTGCTGGTGGCGATCTTGTGGTTACCGACCAAGACCGTTTATTAGTCTCACTCTTACGTCATGACCGCCTATTGGAAATGACTCAGCTTTTTACACTGTTTGATAAAAAGGCTGGCAAAATTGTCGCTCGTTATCAGCAAGTCTTCGGCATTAAAGCGTTAATTGAACGTGTTACCTCTTTTGATGAGCAGGGCGCACGTAATGGTGGCGTGATCTGGCATACAACAGGCTCAGGTAAGTCGTTCACTATGGTCTTCTTATCCAAAGCCCTTATTTGGCTTAAAGAGTTAGCCAAGTGCCGTGTCGTTGTAGTGACTGACCGTGTTGACCTTGAAGACCAACTTGCCCGTACTTTCGCTTCAGGCGGTGCATTATCGGATAAAGATAAAAAATCGGCAATGGCGACGACAGGTCGCCGTTTAGCAGATCAAATCGGTAAAGGGAACGAACGTATTATCTTCTCCATCATCAATAAGTTTGGTACGGCTATCGAACTCCCAGAGTGCTATAACAATAGCCCAGATATTATCGTATTGGTTGATGAAGGACACCGTAGCCAAAACGGTGAGAACAACATTCGAATGCAACAAGCCCTGCCGAAAGCCGCTTATATTGGCTTTACGGGGACACCATTGTTGCAAGACGATAAAACCGAGAACAAGTTCGGTAAGATCATCCACTCGTATACGATGCAACAAGCTGTAGAAGATAAAACGGTAACACCTCTATTGTACGAAGAGCGTATCCCAGACCTCAGCACCAATGATAAAGCTATTGATGCCTGGTTCGACCGTATTACTGATAAGCTTTCTGAAAAACAACGAACTGACTTGAAGAAGAAGTTTGCTCAGAAAGGTCAGATTTATCAAACCGAAGGTCGATTGGAACTCATCGCTCATGATATTTCAGATCATTTCCAAAACTTCAAACGCCAAGGTTTAAAAGGCCAACTTGCCTGTGACTCAAAAGCCTCTGCTATTCAATATAAGAAGCTTTTAGACCAAATAGGTAAAGTGACTTCCGTTGTCGCAATGTCTGCGCCTGATACTCGTGAAGGCCATGATACTGTCGATGGTGAAAGCAAAGACATAGTGCAAAATTGGTGGAAGGAAAACGTCCTTAATTCTGATTTTGGTCAAGACGAAAAAGCCTATACCCAGCTCATCATTGATGAGTTTGGTAAAGATGATGGCCCTGACATCATGATTGTAGTTGATAAACTTCTGACAGGTTTTGATGAACCCAAGAATACCGTGCTTTACATCGATAAGCCGATGAAGCAACACAACTTGATTCAGGCGATTGCTCGTGTAAACCGTCTCCATCAGAAAAAACAATTTGGTTACTTGATTGATTATCGTGGCATCTTGAAAGAGTTGGATGCGTCGATTGCCAGCTATCAAGAGCTGGAAGAACGCATTAAAGGCGGATTTGATATTGATGACCTAAAAGGTCTCTATAGCCGCATGGACACTGAATATAAGAAGCTACCAGGTTTCTATAGTGACCTATGGGCAACGTTTGAAGGTGTTCAGAACAAGCAAGATGGTCAAGCTCTACGTCAAGTATTAGCCCCTAAAATTGACACAATTGATGGTCAACTTACCGACACCAACTTGAAAAAGCGTGAGGATTTTTATGCATCCCTTACAACGTTTGCTAACTGCCTAAAAGTAGCTTTGCAATCAGCTACGTACTTTGAAGATAAGAGTTTTGATGATAAGCGGGAGCTGTACAAAAAGACGCTGAAATCGATGTCTGAGCTGCGCCGTCAAGTACGTGAAGATGCGGAAGAAACGGTTGACTACGATGAGTATGCTGAAAATATCCGAACCATGCTGGATAAGCACATTGGCGGTGTAGAGATCCAAGAATCTCAAGGCGTCTACTTAGTCGGTAACATGGGTAAAGATGTAAAGCCTGAAGATATGACCGACGATGAGGCTCGTAACAAGAAAGATGCTATCACTGGTCGTGTCACTAAGATGATTGATCAGGATCTCGCAGATGACCCATATGCTCAGGAATACTTTTCTAAATTGCTAAAACAAGCCATCGAACAAGCGAAAGAGATGTTTGATGCCCCAGTGAAGCAATACCTGTTGTTTGCTGATTTTGAAGAGCAAGTTAAAGAGCGAAATGTCGAAGGTATGCCTACCGACCGCTTCTCTGAACTTGACCCAAAAATCAAACGTCACGTCCAAGCTTACTACGGGTTATTCCTGAAAAACCTATCCGATAACAATGCTCTAAGTGAAGATGAACGCTTCGATTATGCAATGCAAATCGATGAAGTGGTGACGGCATCTGTGGCTGAATTTTCAATTAACCCACAAGAGATCGAAAACCATATTCGTCGCAAGTTATTACCTGTGCTGTTTAAGGCTGTCGGAATGGACACAGCTAAGGTAATTATTACCGATATTATCCAAATCACTCGTCTGGGTGTGGCAGGTCATCATTAATGACTTCGGTAAGTTCAAATGAAGGTAATAAAGAGGAATACAGCTTCATCTATGGTGATGAGGCTGTTACCTACGAAGTCGTTCGCAAGCCGCTCACGGAAGGCCAAAAGAGAAAGATAACCATCAAAGTTCATCCTAACTGTGAAGTGGCAATTACCGCACCAGAAGATACCGAACGTGGAGATATTCATGAAGCGGTAATGAAACGTGCTAAATGGATATATGACGCACTCAAGGAGTTTCGTGCTCACTTAGAGTATGTTCAGCCCAAGCATTATGTCAGCGGTGAAATGCAGTTTTACCTAGGGCGCAGATATGTACTCAAAGTTGTGGAAGACATTGAGGCTTTACCTTCGGTAAAAATGAATCGAGGTAAGCTCTCGGTAACCTTAACTCGTTTTAATGACGACAAGACTGCTATGGTTCGAGCTTTGGTTCGTAATTGGTATAAGGTTCGTGCAGAACGAGTCTTTCATGAGCGTCTTGCTGAATTACTTCCACAAGCGACTTGGGTTAAGGGAATACCCAGCTTTCGTGTTCTTCCAATGGCGAAGCAGTGGGGTAGCTGTTCAGCAAAAGGTAACTTAATGCTCAACCCTCACTTAATCAAAGCACCAAAAGAGTGTATTGATTACGTGATTCTGCATGAGCTGTGTCATATCGCTGAACACAACCATAGTGAGCGATTCTGGCGCTTGTTAACCAGCGTGATGCCACATTGGAAAGAAGTAAAAAGCAAACTGGATGGTATGGCTGAGTTGTATTTGAATGAGTAAGATAGCTTACAAGAAATTGAAATATAACTAAATTACATTGCAAGGGGTCGTAGTATAAAGCAACGCCCCCCTTACCCTGCACTGAAAACGAAACAAGGATAGGATCTCGTGATAGACAATAAAAACAACGAAAAGCTAATACAAGGTCAAATTGATACCGCTTGGTTCGTAGGTGCAACTTACGGCGATGATGATCAACTCGATAACTTTATTGAGCAAGGTATTTGGAAGAATGGATATAGTGACAAATACCTAGATCAAGTTAGGTCTATGCAAAAGGGCGAGAAAATCGTCATTAAGTCTGCTTTTACACGTAAATACGAACTTCCATTTGATAACCGTGGGCATATGGTTTCTGTCATGGCGGTTAAAGCCGTCGGCACAATCACTAATAATCTAAACGATGGTCAAACGGTTCAGGTTGACTGGTTAGAAAAGTTTGATGAGCCAAAGCAGTGGTACTTTTACACCAATCGAACAACTGTCTGGCGTATCGACAATACGAGCTGGATGAATAAAGCGCTTCTCGATTTCACGTTCGAGGGTACTCAACAAGATTACAGTAAATTTGCAAATGCTCCATACTGGAAAGAACGATTTGGAGACTCACCTAAAAATGATGTTCGATTCAAGTGGGCTAACTTTTACGAATCGTTTGCAGATAAACTGCTCTCGCACAAAAGTGATCGTAAAGCACTCACTGCTTTTATCATTGAGCTAGCTAACGAATATCAGCTCTCTTACATTATCGGTAAAGACCTCGATGACATTTGCCCATTTACCGTAATGGGTATTTTCAACCGTGGAGTAACAGAGCAAAACCGTAAAGCTCTTGCTAGCGCCCTAGCCCAGTTTTTGTCCGTAGATGAACCTATTCCAGAATCCTTTGAAGCGATCCCTATCCTCAATAACCAAAAGTCATGGTTCTTTGCTTATGAGGAAAACAGAGATGAGAAGGATATCGATAACCTATGGTCTATATACGAATCTGCAATAACGTATGCAGACTCTGAAAATGAAGACACTCAAAATGCTTTTGCGACTCTATATAATCAGGTATCCAGCCAACTGGGTGTAGGTTGGAACTTAACTATGGGGCTATTTTGGATCAGACCATGGGCATATCCTACGTTGGATACGCAATCTCGGGACTATCTGAATTCATTAGGGATCAACTTAAGTAAAACAGGGGCTAAAGGTCGCTGTAGTGCCAAAGATTACTTAACACTGATAAGTAATTTGGAAATTCGCTTCTCAGAAGAGAAGTTTCCTGTCCACTCTTATCCAGAGCTGTCACTAAAGGCTTGGCAGCAGCCTTCAAAGAAAAGCAGTGAAGAAGCAACCTCTCCAGATAAACGAGATGGTTGGAAGCCTCTAATACTTGAACGTATTGAGCAACTTTGTCGCTCAAATGAGTCAGCGGTATTCACTAGAGAGCAATTTCATACAGGGTATTTGGAAGAGCTAAGCAGTCTATTTCCCGACAATAATACACCAGATATGACTATAGACCGTCAAATGCAAATTTTACGAGATGAGTCAATTATTGGCTTCTTAAAACGAGGTCAATACGAATGGTATGGATACGAAGATATTGTTGATGATCTTAGCTCTGTCAATGAATCAGCCGAGTATCTAGAACCTTACAATGTCACTAACATCATCAATGACGGTTGCTTTCTAGCGGAAGAAACAGTGACACACTTACTTCAAAGACTAAGGGATAAGAAGAACCTAATTCTTCAAGGCCCACCAGGTACAGGGAAAACTTGGTTAGCTAAGCGTTTAGCATATGCCTTAATCAACGAGAAAAAAGAATCGAATCTTTGTGCCGTTCAGTTTCATCCAAACCTATCGTATGAAGATTTTGTGAGAGGTTGGCGTCCATCTGGAGATGGAAAACTCACACTATGCGATGGACCATTCCTCGAAGCTGTTGAACTGGCTCGTGAGAATCCAAATCAAAAGTACGTAGTTGTCATTGAAGAAATTAACAGGGGTAATCCAGCACAAATTTTTGGCGAGATGCTGACACTTCTGGAGACAGATAAGAGAACACCAAGTGAAGGCTTAGCCCTAAGCTACAAGAAGAATAATAACGAACGTGTCTATATTTCAGAAAACCTGTATGTCATTGGAACAATGAATATTGCCGACCGTTCTCTAGCCCTTGTTGACTTAGCCCTAAGGCGTCGATTCGCATTTTTCACTTTGGAAACTACCCTAGATGATACATGGATAAATTGGGTTTCAACGGCTAACCAGATCCCTATTCCTTTTTTACTTACCGTTAAACAAAAGATCGATCACCTAAATAATCTCATTGAAACCGATCAAAGACTGGGGAAACAATTTAAAGTCGGCCATAGTTATGTCACCCCATCGTTTAGCAGTGAGATCTCAGACCCTGTATCTTGGTTCTCTGATGTTGTTAACACTGAGATTTACCCGTTACTCGAAGAATATTGGTTTGATTCCATAGAAACGGCTGAAAACGCGCGATTAGCTCTTTTAGAAGGGTTGTAATGAGTAACTGGGAACGGGAAAAAGTTGGAATCATTCCAGTTAAAAATCTCTGGCTGCTAATGCTGTATGCGTCTGACTGTCGCTATCTAGCTGAGCACCTAGCCGATTCAGAAGCATCACACCATGATGCGCTTGAACTGGTTGGTAAAGTGCTTTGTGATCTCCTTGAATCTAGGATGAGAAGAGAGCTATCCAAGTCTTTCATCAACAGAAAAGATGAGTTGAATCGTGTAAGAGGGAGAGTGGATGTTCTTCAATCAGAAAGAAAAATGTCACTCTATAGGGGAAAAGTATTCTGCCATTTTGAAGAAGTGTCGGCCGATACTGCCCGAAACCGCTATACCCTAAACGCTTTGCAAAAACTCCAAAAGCTCACGAAAAATAAGAACCTTTTAGTTCGTTCAAGGGCAATTAGCCATCAATTAAAACAACTAGGTATTAGCGACATACAGGTTGTTGGATACAGCCCATCTAGTGAAAGATTTGGTCGCCATGAAATTGAAGACCGAAAAATTATCCAGCTAGCTGAATTGATCCACAGCATGATGCTAATCAGTGAATCGATGGGGTCTAAATTGTTACCCAAACCAGAGAAACAAGAACAGTGGGTCAGGAAACTATTCGAGAAGGCTGTTGCTGGTTTTTACAAGCTAACATTACCAAAACAGGGTTGGAAAGTCTCATCAAACAAGCAGCTCAGGTGGCAAGTTGAACAAGAATCAACTCTCATACCCTCTCTATTACCAACGATGGAGCTGGATATTCAACTTGATCATCATCAACTCAAGCAACGAATTGTCATAGATACAAAATTCACGAATATAGTAACAAAAGGACGCTTTGATAATACGACGTTTAAGAGTGGGTACATTTACCAGCTTTATGCGTATATCATGAGCCAGAAGAAAGAACAGGATCTACTTTCACTGGCATCATCTGGAATGCTTTTACACCCATCTGTGGGAGAGCATTATGATGAAGTTGTGACAATACAAGGGCATCAACTACGATTTTGTACTGTTGATTTGATGGCTAAACCGAGTGAAATAACAAAGCGCTTAGAAAACCTGATACTTTAACTTTACAGATACGGTGACTAGACACGAGTAAACTCGTGAAGTTCATATTTCAGAAGTATAACCTGAAGCAACAAAGTCATCAGTAACCTGACGATGAGTTAGACCAAGTTCGCTACTAGTGGAATCAAGCAGACATGTGTAACTTATTGAGTGCTAGGAACGAAGAGTTTTAACTATATTTGTTCTTTACGTATATCAACGTTAGAACCATTCCTGTGAACATCCCTAGGCCTACACCAATCAAAAGTGCGAAGTTAGTGTTGATAAAGTCAATCATGTGTCATTCCTCAAGAGTCGAATCGCTTTTTAAAGCATACATCACTTGAATCCGAATTCAATATCACGAAACTATCATAGCTGTACTGCTTTGTTCCAATGCCGCTTTACGGTTGGCAGCGAGAACCCAGTCGCTGCTGCTACTTGCGTATTTCGGTGATTG